>JBARIB010001098.1:0-3451 GCA_049799535.1 Allostellaceae bacterium
CTCGGCGAAGTCTTCGAGGCTGCGGCCACTGGCCAGCATCAGGCCGATCACCGCGCCCGTCAGATATTCGCCCAGAGCCATGGCCCCGGCGATCGACAGCAGAGCGATCAGGTCCAGGCCCGCCTCGTGGCGCAGGACAGCGCGGCCGATACCGACCAGCACGGCGAGGAGCACCGGCGCTGAGCCAAACACCCAGATCCAGGCGGCCCATCTCGGCTCTCCGTACAACCAAACGGCTATTCCGGCGATCAACCCGCCGGCCGAAACGACGAGCAGCAGTAGGTTGGCGCTGCGACGCAGGTTCATCGGTCAGCCCTGCCACAGGCGTGCGGCATTAAGGAGGCCGGCCGAAGCGATGATGACGATTGCCAGTCCGAGAACTGCGGTCACTATTCCGAGAGCGATCGCGATACCGTCGCGCTCAATAAGCCCGAGCGCGAGGATGGAGATGGCGGTTCCCGGCACCACATGACCTAAGGGCACGGGCAGGGTGATGATGATTGCCAGCGCCAGGCAAATGATGCCAACCGGCACCTTCGTCCAGGCGCCGGCCAGCCACCCGGCACGCGGCTGCACAATGCGCTCGAGCCGCCGCAACGGCGGCAGCATGCGGTCGACGATCGCCAAAAAGGTGGAACGCGGGATAGAGCGCCGGGCGAGACGGACCGGCAGCCAGGCCCTGCGATACCCGAGTGCCAGCTGCGCCGAAATCACAATCAACGGCACACCAAAGAGTACGGAGATGCCCGGAGCGGGCACCGGCAGCGCCATAGGAAGCGCGAGGATCAGGAGCAGCCCACCGATCGAGCGATCACCAAGGAACTCCGCCATATCCCCTAGAGTAACGCGATCGCGTGTGGCCATCGCAGCCTGCCGTTTGAGGAGGTCGGACAGCCGGTCTTCGGCTGCGTGGGGGCGGGAAAAAACATCAGAGCAAACGCGTTCCGGGCTCATCCGCGAGCAACCAGCACCGAGCATCGAGCGTGGCGCACGACCCGGGATGCATTGGTGCCGAGCAGGTAATCCTTCATCGCCGGCCGATGGGCGCCGACGACGACGAGATCAGCCTTAGTCTCCTCGGCAACCCCCAGAATCTCGGCATAGATGCTCGCGCCGTGAGCGACGAGAATGCTGGAATCGAGGTCGGAGGCGTTGACGCGACGGATCAGTGCGGCGAGCCGGCTTTCCAGATCTGCTACGATCACTTCATAGCCGAGCGTTGCCGTCTTCGCTTGCAGGATGGCCTCAACCTCGCGCACCACAGTCAGGACGTGAAGCCGGGCGCCGAAGGTGCGCGCAAGCTCGACGGCGGCGACCAGCGGCTTATGGCAGGAGGCTTCGTCATTGAGGTCAATGGCGACCAGAATAGTCTTATACATGTCGGCCTCGCATAGAACTCACCATTACCGCAGTACGCTGATCAGCATCACTCGAGCTTAGTCCGATCACGGCTCCGGACGTGGCGTGCCGGCCCCGCTTGGCGGAAGGATCGGGTATGTCACCTTCGGCTGTTCTCCCGTCAAGCTGTCGAGGAAGGCGGTGATCTTATCGACATCATCGCTGCTGAGCTCGATCCCCAGCTGGCTCGCCCCCATGACGGCCACCGCCTGTCGGAGATCCCAAGCTTGGCCGGTGTGGAAATAGGGTGCCGTCAAGGTGATGTTCCGCAGCGTCGGGACCTTGAAGACATACTCGTCCCCCGGCGTCTTGGTGACCATAAAGCGGCCCTTATCGGCCGGCGGCAGCAGCTCGGCCCCCGGTTTCTCGACCACCCCGAACGGGGCGTACATGCCGCCTCCGGCGTTGATCCCGTTGTGGCAGGTCGAGCAACCCTTATCCATGAAGAGCTTCAGCCCGGCTTTCTGCACAGGCGAAAGTGCACCCGCCTCGCCCTTGAGAAAACGGTCGAACGGCGCGTTGGGGGTGATCAGCGTCGCCTCGAATACGGCGATCGCCTTCTCCACATTACCGAGCGTAAGGGGGTCCGGCTCTCCGGGAAAAGCCTTGGCGAACACATCGCGATAGCCGGGAATGCCTTTCAGTTGCTCGGCCACATGGGCCTCGGGTGACGCCATCTCCACCGGGTTGACCATCGGCCCCCCGGCCTGCTGTTCGAGGTCCTTGGCCCGGCCGTCCCAAAACTGAGCCGTATTAAACACCGCGTTGAGAACCGTGGGCGCATTGCGTCCGCCATGCTGCCAGCGATGGCCAATGGAGGTGGACTGCGCGTCGGCGGCGCCAAGCCCGAGATTGTGGCACGAGTTACAGCTGATGGAATGACTCGCGGACAGCCGCGGGTCGAAATAGAGCATCTTTCCGAGCTCGATCTTTGCGGACGTCGCCGCATTGCCGGGCAGCTCGGGTGCGGTGGTCGGGATAGGTTTGAATTCCTGCCGAGCCCTGGCCATCAGATCGTCCTGCGCCAGCGCCGAGCCGGGTAGCACAGATGAGCAGGCGAAACACAGCAAAGCGGTGGCGGAGTTTCTGAACATGGGGAGCTTCTTTCGGTTCATCGGGTGACTGCCCTGTCTGTTGGAGATGAGCCGCTTGCCCGTTCTGGTCTCCACGCTGGTGTGGGTCGAGAGCATCGTCGCGGTAGGAGCCAGCCGGCCGACAACGCGTGCTTAGTGAAGCCCAATCTTGTCGATTTGTTCTATAGTAGTAGCTACTTCAGCGGCAGCTCCGTCGCAGTTCATTCGACTGCCAAGCAGGCGCTCGTGTTCCGCACGGCCCGCGACCATTTCCTGCCGGAGGTGATCCGCCTCGAGCGCTCCGGCGTGGATCCGCCCGATATAGCGCTCAAGAGCGTCTTCGAGGGGTGCCGTGGGCAAATGGCAAACCGACGCATGCCACTCCATCCGCCCGAGGCGGCGGGCAGTTTGGTCCGGCGTCGACTCGGCGTGGGCCGCGAACGCTATCGCCGTCGTGATAATTGCGACCGCGATGAATTTCATTTCCGTTGTCCCCCGCCCGACAGTCGGCCTGCAGCTCGCTCTTGCTTTGCTGGGTATAAGAAATCGCTAATCACAACTGCCGAGTGTATTTTTTGGATCGCCTGCCCTTCAATGCAATCGTAATTAAGCCGACACTGCATCAGGTATTGTAGACTGGTTCTAGCAAGCGCAATCATCGGTATCATTCCAGTTCTTTTGGTGATCTTCGTGATCATCGAATTCCAGGCGCTGAACGATGTGATCGCGGAAGCCGACACAGACATAGGCGTGAGGTTGGATGTCGCTCGGCGTTGATACCGTGCTGCCACGCATAGTGATCCTTTCCACGAAGCGAAACCGCCGAGGGAGATCGATTTCGTCGGGCGTTCGGCCCTTAATCCAGGACCAGCTGAAGCCCTGCCGGCCACCGGAGAAACTCAAATGGATGCGATTGGCCTCGGTTTTTGCTGGACAGACGCGCACGAACCAGCCGTCATGCGCAGGGGCGGCCGAGCAGA
>JBARIB010001099.1:0-3072 GCA_049799535.1 Allostellaceae bacterium
GCACCGAGTTGCGCCATAGCATGGCGCCACCGGTGGTGCGCAGTTGGGCTGAGAACCCGCCGGCGTGGCTGGAAGTGCGGTCAACTCCTGCCGCTGCCAACGATCCGCTATTACGAGCGCTCGATGACGGAGAACGGGCGGCATTGGCACTGGCTCGCGCGCTCGGCGCCGATCTCGTTCTCGTGGACGACCGCGCCGGGGTCGCCGTCGCGCGTCAACAAGGTTTCGCTGTGACAGGAACCCTCGGCGTGCTCGATCTAGCCGCGCGACACGGGCTGACAGATCTCGACGCGGCTTTCGCGCGCCTCAAAGCGACGAATTTCCGTTACCGCCCCGAAATCATGGATGCGCTCCTGGCGCAACACAAGGAGCAAGCGAAGGAGCGGTAAGCGTTTGCGCGCTGGTTACCATACCGGCCATCAAAGCGGGATTTCGGTCCCCTATGCGGACAGCTCCTCGCGGCGGCGCTGCTGGGCCGGGGTTATTCGGCGGCGGCCAGGGTTGGGGTTTGCGCGGCGGCGAGGATTGCGGCAGCCTCTTTGGCGACGCGAGTGCCCTCGAAGAATTTCGGGTTCTGCGTGCCCCACAGCTTGACCGCATTGGCGAAGGTGAAGTCGCGGAAATTGTCGGCGGTGATGTGGCCGTCCTCGACCAGCTCGTAGGCCTCGGGCAATGGATGGCGCATGTCGATCACGTCGAAATGCCCGATATCCGAGCTGAAGATCGCGTTGAGCTTTGACCCGAACGGGTTGCTGCGCCCGAACGCGGTGGCATTCATGCGGTCGTCCGCCTCGCAGCCGAAGTAATAGGGCTTGGCGTAGAGATCGACCCAGTCCTCCTTGCGCGTGATCTGGCAGGCCGAGAAATCGTCGATGTTCTCGAGGTTGCCGGTGAGATACGCCTGCTCGGGGTCGGGCAGGCCGCCGCGCTCGCGCAGTGCCGCGGCGATGTCGCTGTAGCCGTATTTCTCGACGAGGCTCATCAATTTGGCGCGGTCGAGCTTGTCGGGATGCATCCGCTCCAGTGCCTTGGCGCTGCGCCGCTCCCAATGCTCGATCAAATCGCCGAACAATTGCGAAGCCCAGCCGACCCCGCCCTCAAGGAACGCAAACCGCAATTGCGGGAAGCGCCGGGTGACGCCGCCGAGGAAGATCGCCTTGGCGGTCGCATGGCCGGCCGCGGCGAAATGGCCGATGTGGTTATAGACGAAGTTGGTCGGCGACAGGCGCAGACCCTGGTTGCTGCTGGCGCTGTGGAAGGTCGGTGCGATGCCCAATTCGACGCATTTCGCCCAGACCGGGTCGTAGTCATACTCGCTGTCGAGACCGAGCACGTCGTACCACACCGCAAAGCGCGCAGTGTCGGGGTCGTTGGCCGCGGCGGCCGGGACTTTGCGCGGCATGTTGCTGCCGAACATGCCGACCTTCGAGCCCAATTGCTTGGTGACGAATTCGAGCTCGGCGATGGCTTCGTCGGGCGTGTGCATCGGGATGATCGCCGCCGGGGTCAGCCGGTCGCCGAGGCCCTTAAAATAATCGGCCGAGACGATGTTGTAAGCGCGGATCACGGCGCGTCGGGTGGCGTCGTCCTGGATGCGCGGGAAGCGCAGCCCGGCGGTCGGGTAAACGATGACAAAGTCGAGGCCGAGCTCGTCGAGGCGGTCGTAAAGCAAGCGCGGCATCATCGCCGTGGCGCGGTCGAGCGTGTTCTCGGCCTGGCGCGCCCAGAAGGCCTGCTGACCCAAGCGCTTCTCGCGGCGTTCGGCGACCGACATCGACAGCAGCTCGCGGGTCGTCCCCATCGCCCTCAGAAAACCGTCCGCCGCGAGGTCGCCGCCGACCTTGCGCATCCTATCACTGAACACCGGGTCGTATTCGACCCAATGGCCGTCGCCATCGACGATCGGGTGGTCGATTTTCGACCGGACCTGTTCAGGGGTCATATGCGCGCTCATCATCTTCTCCGGAGAATGGAATAACACCACGGATTGTGCGGGTATTCCGGACGCTGCGCCACTACCGATCGCTGCCGAGCATTGCACCCAGCGCACGGCCCCCCGTCATCTCTGCCGGGCCCGTCCATAACCCGAAGACGGATGCCAGCCGGATCATTGACGGCATCGATTTTCGTGAAGACCCCCAAGGCAGGTTCCAGCACCATATTACCTAGATTACCGCGGCTTTCAGGGTGCCGAAAATCTGCTCAGCGCAGCCGGCCGCTTCACTCAAGATTCCGGGGATCGGATGCGTGCACTCTTCGTAGCGTCTTTGATTGCGGTGATCATTGGCGCGCCCATCTGCTCGGCTGCCCCTGCGCATGAAGGCTGGTTCGTGCGCGTATGTCCGGCAAAAACCGAGGCTGATCGAATCCATTTGACCTTCTACGGCGGCCGAAAGGGCTTCAGTTGGTCGTGGATTAGAGGCCGAACGCCCGACGAAACCAATCTCCCTCGCCGGTTTCGATCCGTGGCGAAGATCTATATGCGCGGCAGCACGGCTTCAACGCCGAGCAACATACAACCTCACGCCTATATCTGTGTCGGCTTCCGCGATCATATCGTTCAGCGGATGGAATTCGACGATCACGAAGATCACGAAAAGAATTGGAATGATACTGATGATTGCGCCTGCTAGTATCAGACTACATAGCTGACGCAGCGTAGGTTTTAATTTGGTAGAGTTTTAATTTGATTGACTTGAGCTCGGGCTCGTCATCAACGCTTGCGCCGGCATCCTTAATGCCGCACGCCTGCGGCAGCGCTGACCGATGAATCTGCGCCGCCCCACCAACTTGCTGCTATTGGCCGTTTCGGGCGGCGGGCTGATCGCCGGAATAGCCGTTTGGTTGTACGGAGAGCCGAAATGGGCTGCCTGGATCTGGGTGTTTGGCTCAGCGCCGGTGCTCCTCGCCGTTCTGGTCGGTATCAGCCGCGCTGTCCTGCGCCGCGAGGCGGGCCTGGACCTGATCGCTCTGCTGTCGATCGCCGGGGCCATGGCTCTGGGCGAATATCTGACGGGCGCGGTGATCGGCCTGATGCTGGCCAGTGGCCGCAGCCTCGAAGACTTCGCCGAG
>JBARIB010001100.1:0-5074 GCA_049799535.1 Allostellaceae bacterium
TGGTCATCGAGCACAACCTCGAAGTCATCAAGACCGCCGACTGGATCATCGATCTCGGCCCCGAGGGCGGCGATGCCGGCGGCCATATCGTCGCCACCGGCACTCCCGAGGACGTGGCACTGTGCGAGGACAGCTATACTGGCCAGTACCTCCGCCCCTATCTCGCCCGCCGCCCCACACAGCGCCGCCGCGCCGGGTAATGATCCTATTCGAGAAGAAGCAATCGCGGAATTGCGCGGGCAAGCCAGCGAAATCAATCTAGCTAATCGTAATACGCGCGCTGACGCTATCGGGCGCTGGCGACGGCGGGCATGACCTCCTCGGCGAGGATCTGCATCTGCTCTAGGGCCAAGGTGTTAGGCATGCCGGGCCAGTGGACCGAGGCGACCAGATGGTTGACCTTTAACCGGCGCTGCAGGTCGACCAGCCGTTCGGCGACTTCGGCCGGGGATCCGATCAGGAAACGGTCCTCGAGCAGCTCGTCGAAATCGTGATCGAAATCGTCGCCTGCAGGCATGACCTTGTCTTGACCCCACTCGCGGTAGGTACTGTATTTGATCTCGAGCGAGGGGCGCGCCAGCCGGATCGCCTCGGCGCGTGTGCGGGCGACAAAGACCTCCCGCCGCATCGGCAATTCCGCGGGGAAAGGCTTGCCGCATTCGTCGAGCGCCCGCTTGTAGACGTCCATCTGCCGCGCCAGCGTCGTCAACGTGCTGTGCGGATTGATGTACCAGCAATCGCCAAGCCTCGCAGCGCGCCGGATCGCGGCATCGGCATTGGCGCCGATCCAGACCGGAGGCATCGGCTTCTGCAATGGTTTGACGGTGCAATTGGCGTGATCGAGCACGAAATACGTGCCCGTCATGTCGACGAACTCTTCGGTCCAGAGCCGCTTCACGGCGAGCAGACATTCCTCGAAACGTGTGGGGGCCTGCTTGCGGGTCAGCCCGAACGCCCTGAACTCGACGTCGCGGTAGCCGATGCCGCAGCCAAAGACGAGCTTGCCGCCGCACATGATGTCGAGAGTTGCCAATTGCTCGGCGATATCGAGCGGCTTGTGCAATGGCAACAGCACCAGCCCGCAGACGAGCCGCAATTTCGGCGCCAATAATGCGGCTTGCGCCAGAAACGGGATCTGCTGCAAAGACTGCAGCGGGTGTGCGCTGTAATGCGAGCCCTTGACCACCGCACTGAAGCCAAGCCGTTCGGCGCGGCGGACGAGTTCGAGATCGTCCGCGAGACGCGCTTGCATGTCGTCGCCTGCGGGGTGCTGGCCGCGGACGATGAGGCTCAACTCCATGCGCAATTCTCCCTCATGTCGCTCTTTCGCGGTCTGCCGCCTGCAGGCGTGATTTAGCTGGCCCCCTAGCTCTGAAGTTCGTCCGCCTTCTTGTTGAGCGAGGCAATCAGGCCATCGATACCGCTGGTGCGCAGGATTGACGCAAACTCCGACCGGCGCGTTGCCAGTTCGCTGATCGAGCCGGACAGATAAATATCCCGAATCTGCCAAGCAACATCGTTGTCGTGGACGACATAATTGATTTCCACCGGTTCGCCATTTGACTTGATGATATGGGTTCTGATCAAAGTGCCGTGCTTGATCTGGTGTTGTCCGAGAACCTCGAGCTTCTCGCCGGCGTAATCGTCGAAACGGCTGGCGTAGATTGCGGCGATATAGCGGCTGTACGCCTGCACCGCGCGCCGCTTCTGCTCCGGCATAAGCTTAGCCCATGTTGGGCCGACTGAAAGCCGCGCCATGAACGGCACGTCGAACGTGCCGAGCACGACCGGCTCCAGTTTCTGGTAACGGCCCTTCGGCCCTAAGGCCGCGGCGTGTTGCATGACATCAAGCAGCACGCTGTAAAAATTCTGGACGACCCCGGTCGGCGCCCCCGGCGCCGCACGCGCCGCGATCGGCACGAGCAAGAGCAAACCGGCCGCCAGTAACCGAAGGCCGGCGACCTGTTGTCTGAAGGACTGTCGGCATTGCTGCATTTTGATCCCCGCTCCGCTGGCATTTTCGCGCATCACATATCCGCCGCTCATGCGACAGTCGAGGGATTAAAGCCGATAGGCTCGGATCGACCGCCGCCGCTAGTGCCCGCATCGCGATGCGAGCGGCGGAAATCCCGGGGGCGGACGCCGGGCCTGGGTTGCTTGTTCGAAGGCGTAGGCGAGGCGCAACAGGATGGGCTCGCTCCAGGCGCGGCCGGTGAAGGTCGCACCGTAGGGATATTCGGGGGTATCCTTGTCGCGGACACCCGACACAAAGCCGGCGGGAACCTGGACGCTGGGATAGCCGCCCTTAGCGGCGATCGCTGCACCGGTCGTGCCGGGGAACAGCACCGCGTCGAGGCGATAAGCGTCCATATAGGTGTCGAGTCCGAGCGTACGGGCGGCGCGGAGATCCATCTGCCGCGCCGAAATGTATTCGGGCTCACTGAGATCGCCGCGCGTTGCGTCGGCGGCGAGAAAGATGTCCTGACCGAACCGCAACGCCCGGTTGGCATGGGCGGCGTTGAACGCGATGATGTCGGCGAGGCTGCGCATCCCCGTCTCGGTCGCCCAGTCGCGGAGATAAAGGTTGAGGTCGTGCTTCAATTCATAGACGAAGACGATCGGGCGGCGCGCCGGCTGATCCCTTGTCGGACTCTCCGGGTTGCGGTTGAGGATCGCCATCTCGGTGCCGGGGCCGCCGATCCAGCCCCCGGTCGGGATGTTGGCGCGCACGATGGTCGCACCTTGGGCTTCGAGGACCGCGACGGCCTCGCGCATCACCGCAGCCGCGCGCGGCGGCAGCGCGCCGTAATAGACGTCGTTCGCGGGGTCGGAAGGATCGCTCGGCACGCCGATGCGCGCGCCTCTAAGCCCATCCTTGTCGAGAAAACCCGTGTAGTCGGGCGGCCGCTGCAACTCGGCGGTGGCCGGGTCGAGCGGGTCGGCAACGGCGAGCACATTGAGCAGGATGGCCGCGTCGCGCACCGTGCGCGTCAATGGCCCGGCGGTGTCCTGGCTGTGGGCGATCGGGACGATGCCGGCGCGGCTAATCAGCCCGACGGTGGGCTTGACTGTGACAACGCCGTTCTGGCCGGCGGGCGACAACAGCGAGCCCGAGGTCTCGGTGCCGATCGCCGCGGCCGCGAGCCCGGCCGCAACCGCCACCGCCGAGCCCGAGCTCGACCCGCCTGGGATGACGATCGGCACGCCTCTGCCGTCAAGTTCCGGCGCGTAGGGGTTCTTCACCTGCCCGCCCAAGGAGCTGTACCCCGCCGGCATGTCTATCGCGAGAATGTTCGCGAACTCGGTCAGGTTGGCCTTGCCCAGAATGATCGCACCCGCCTGGCGCAGCAGTTGAACGACCGTGGCGTCGTCTTTCGCCCGCGCCTCCGCCAAGGCGAGCGAGCCGGCGGTCGTATGCTGCGTGTCGCCGGTCGCGATGTTGTCCTTGATCAGGATCGGAATGCCGTGGAGAGGTTTTCGCTCGGCGGGCGGCCTCGCGTCGATCTCGGCGGCGATGGAAAGCGCCTGCGGGTTCACCTCGCGGACGGCATTGAGATGCGGGCCGCCCTGGTCATACGCCTCGATGCGGGCGAGGTAGGCCCTCACCAGCCCCGCGGCTGTCGCCTCTCCGGCGGCCAGCTGCTGCTGTAGATCGGAGATCGAAGTATTCTCGATGCAGCCGGCGCGCTCGCCGCCGCTTGCGGGTGCAGCCATGGCTAGCGCCAGCGCTGCAACGACGCAGCCGCGAAACGCCGTTCGCGCCGATCCACAGATGACGGCATTCCCCCAATCCGCTAGGCGGCGCGATACCGGTTGATCGCGCTCTCGTCGAATTTGAGTCCGAGGCCTGGCGCGGTCGGCATTGCCAATTCGCCATTCACCTGCTGCGGCACTTCCTCGAAGAGATGCATCAGCCACGGCATGTATTCGACGGTCAGGCCGTTCGGGATCGCCCCGATCAGATGCACATGGACCTCGGGGATCAAATGGCTGACGACCGGCAGATTGAAGGCCTCGGCCATGCCGGCGACTTTCATCCATTGCGTAATGCCGCCGACCCGCACCAGATCGATCATGACGATGTCGACCGAGCGGGCTTCGACCATGTGGCGGAACGGCACGATGCCCCACAGATATTCGCCGCCGGCGACCGGGGTCGACAAGGCGGCGGTGACGCGCGCTAACCCGGGGTAATCATCGGCGGTCGTCAAGTCTTCGAGCCAGAACAGGTCGACCCCGGAATCTTCGACGCGGCGGCCGATATCGATCGCCTGCTCGGGCCGCCAGCGCTGGTTGATGTCGCACATTAATTTGATGTCGGGCCCGATCGCCTCACGCACCCGCCGCATGCGCTCGACTTCCTTGGCGGGAGTCGTGTCGCCGGGGAGGGCCAGCTGGGTCTTCATCTCGCGGAAGCCCTTGTCCTTCAGCGTCGCCGCGGCGGTGACGACCCGGTCGAGCGAGAGGCCGCGCATCAGCGCACCGCTCGCATAAGTCGGGACCCGGTCGCGCGCCCCGCCGAGCAATTTCCACAGCGGCAGGTTCAACGCCTTGCCGCGAATATCCCACAGCGCCATGTCGAGCGCCGACAATGCCAGATGGAAGATGCCGCCGGGCCCGGCCGAGCCTGCCGCCGCGCGCAGTTTCGCGACGACCGCCTCGACCCGCAGCGGATCCTCGCCGACGATCAGCGCCCCGAGCTCGTCGACCGCGCTTCTCAACGCGCCGGTCAAAGCGCCGCCGAAATAGGTGACGCCGATGCCGACGACGCCCTCGTCGGTCTCGACCCGCAACGTAACAATGGGGCGCGTGCCGCTCGGGTTTTCGGCAGCGCCGGCGAGCGGCTCGTCTGCCGGGAGTGCGACGATTTGAGAACGGATGCCGGTAATCTTCATGGCAGGACCCCCGCGGTTCGAAACGGTAACGTTACACTCGCCGGTGCTTAAGGGAAGTCCGGTGTTCGATCGCCGGCGCGGACTTTCCACTAGATTCGTCCGTTGTCCGCCCCACCAGCCGATCGGAGATCAAGTATGAAGCGTATTGGCGGCCTGCTCGCGGCATTGGCGCTGGCCGG
>JBARIB010001101.1:0-2076 GCA_049799535.1 Allostellaceae bacterium
CGGCCGACCGCTGATACCACGTCTTCGATACGCTCGAGCGCTACCGTCCGCGTGTCGACCGGGTGACGCCCCGGTGGCTTTTCAGTCAGACGCGAGACATCGAGATCGCCATAGGCGGTCATCATCAAGGTGCGCGGGATCGGGGTCGCGCTCATGAGCAAGGTATCGGCGTCTCGCCCCTTCGCATGGAGGCCGAGGCGCTGCTCGACCCCAAATCGGTGCTGCTCGTCGATGACGACGAGCGCGAGATCGCGGAACTCGACGTCCGGCTGTAAGAGGGCGTGCGTGCCCACCACTGCCGGGGTCATTCCGGAAGCGAGGCTCGCCAGCATCGCGGCGCGCGCTCGGCCTTTTTCGCGCCCGGTGAGGAACCCGATTTCGACGCGGGCAGCGTCAGCATGCCGTTGCAGGGTCGCGTGATGCTGGCGGGCGAGGATCTCGGTCGGCGCCATCAGCGCCGCCTGACCGCCGCCTTCGATCGCGGTCAGCATCGCCAGCAATGCAACGACCGTCTTGCCGCTGCCGACATCGCCCTGCAGGAGCCGTACCATGCGGCTGGGTTGCGCCATGTCCGCGATGATCTCCGCGATCGTGAGGCGCTGCGTGCCGGTCAGCGCGAAGCCGAGCGCGGCCTCGACCTGACCGGTCAAGGCGCCGGTCCCGACGATCGCTCGCCCTTTCTGGCGATGGCGACGCGCGCGGGCCAGCGCCACTGCCAGCTGGCTGGCGAAGATCTCGTCATAAGCGAGGCGCTCGCGCGCCGGGGTCGTCGGCGACAGATCGGCCTCGCTCTCCGGGGCATGTGCGCGGCGCACCGCTTCGCCCCACGGTAACCACCCACGCCGCTCACGCAATGCCGGGTCGATCCATTCCGGCAGCGGCGGCAGACGTTCGAGCGCTGCGCCGATCGCCTTCTGGACGAGGCGCGGCGAGAGGCCGGCGGTAAGCGGATAGACCGGCTCGATCGGCTTGAGCCGATCGAGCTCGTCCGGTCGCAACACCAGATCCGGATGAGCCATCTGCGGCAGGCCGCCATAAAATTCGACGCGGCCGCTGATGATGCGCTCGGCGCCGACCGGGAACAGCCGCGCGAGCTGGTCGCCCTTCACGTTGAAATAGACCAGCGTCAACGTGCCAGTATCGTCGGCGCACAGCACTCGGTAGGGGCGCCGCCCGAAGCCGGGTTGGTGCGCCTCGACGCGAACCGCGATGGTCGCGATATTATCGGGTTCGAGCGCGCGGATCGGCGGCGAGTCGCGGCGGTCGACGAAGCTGCTCGGCAAGTGCCACAGGAGATCGAGGACGAGCGGTCCCGCGAGCTGCTCGAACAGCTTGGCCGATTGCGCGCCGATGCCGGGGAGCGCGGTGACCGGCGCAAACAACTTGTCGAGGATGGCGGGACGCACAAACCATCTCTATATCCCGGCGTGAGTATCGCCAAGGGCACACCACGTGACCTCCTCATCCGAGATTCGCCGCAAGCGTCTGTCTTTCCGTTCCTGGCATCGCGGCACGCGGGAGAGCGACCTGATCCTCGGCCGCTTTGCGGACGCGCATCTGGCCGGCTTTGACGAGGCACAGCTCGATCGTTACGAGGCTCTTCTCGACTGTCCGGATGCCGACATCTTCGATTGGGTTACCGGCCGCTCCATGCCGCCCCCCGAACACGACCACGACGTGACCCGCCTGCTCATTTCCTACAGCAGCGCTCACCCTAAAGGATGAAATGCTGCGCCGCCGGTCGCTCGTCATCCCTGCGAAAGCAGGGATCCAGAGCCATCCGGCACCTTGCCTTGGGCTTCTGGGCCCCCGCTTTCGCGGGGGTGACGAAATTTGATCTCGCCAGAGTCGGCTACAATGACGAGCCTCACTGATCTATCTGCTTCGCTGACCCAGCGGCCGCGGCCGGTCACCTTATTCGGTGCGCCGGAAGGGTATGACGCGGCGGCGATCGGAAACCTCGTTTCCGGGCGGTGGCTGCATGTTTGCCGCGACGATAATCGTATGGCGCGGTTTGCCGCGGCGCTGGCGTTTTTCCACCCCGAGCTCGAAGCGCTGACCTTCCCGGCCTGGGAC
>JBARIB010001102.1:0-1811 GCA_049799535.1 Allostellaceae bacterium
GCACGGTCTGCCCGCGATGCGGCGCCGTCTATCACGACGGGCGCTGGCAATGGGTGGCGAGGGCGGAGGCCGCTCATGAGCAGCTATGCGCAGCTTGCCGGCGGATCAACGACAAATTCCCTGCCGGCATCGTGACGCTACGCGGTGATTTCGCCAGGGAGCACAAGGAGGAGATAATACGCCTGGCGCACCATCAAGAAGAAGTGGAGAAGAAAGAGCATCCGCTGAACCGGATTATGAGCATTGAGGAGGATGCGCAGGGGATCGTGATCAACACCACCGACATCCACCTACCACGGCGCATTGGCGAGGCGGTGAAGCGCGCCTTCCACGGCGAGATCGAGGCGCATTTCGAGGAAGACGGATATTTCGTGCGAGTGAACTGGACACCAGAGGGCTGAATCGCCGCCCGCCTCCAAGTCCCAATCGGGTCACGCCGTTCCGTCGAGATCCGCCGCCTCAGGCCTATCCTCGTCGGGAAGCCCGCAGCCCTCGGGCGAATTAGTGCGGTGGGAGCGCGCGGATCAATCGACACATCGAAACGGCTCGGCGCGACATCCGTGCCGGGATCCTTGCGATCCTCAGCAGCGACGGGCTCCTCGAATTCCGGCTCGGGCGGCTGCATGCCTCCCGCCTCGATTGCTGAGCAGGCAAATCACGCATCGGCGTTGACCGCGTTCATCTGGATCATATCCCGCAGTCGACGGTCAGAGACGAAGTCATAGAGTGGACCTCACCTTTCTCGGCACGCGGGGCGATATCAACAAGAAAGCGCGACGGCATCGCCGCCACAGCGCGCTGCTTGTAAAAGAGGCGGATGCGCGTGTCCTCGTCGACTGTGGCGCTGACTGGCTCGGTCGGATCGAGGCCTTACGGCCAACCGCGATCGTCGTCACGCATGCTCACCCGGATCACGTCTGGGGACTCGCAAACGGCGCGCCTTGTCCCGTCTATGCGACAGCCGAGACATGGCGATTGCTGGCCGCCTATCCGACTAGCGAGCGCCGGATCATCCCAGACCGCGAACCCATCGAGGTGGACGGCATCGCCTTCGAGGCATTCTCGGTCGAGCACTCGATCCTCGCCCCTACCGTCGGTTACCGCATTGCCGCCAACCGGCGAAGCGCGTTTTACGCACCGGACGTTGTCGCGATCCGGGATCTAGTGGCGGCGCTGCCCGGGATCGACCTCTATATCGGCGACGGCGCATCGGTGACCCGGCCGATAATCCGCCGCCGCAATGGGGTGCGGATGGGTCATACCCCGATCCGCGCGCAACTCGACTGGTGCCGTGCGCAAGCAGTGAAGCATGCCATCTTCACGCATTGCGGCTCGCAAATTGTCGGCGGCGACGAGCGGGTGCTCGGCGCGCTTGTCCGGCGTCTCGGCCACGAGCGCGGCATCGAGGCTCGCATTGCGTACGACGGTCTGGAACTCACCCTCGACAAGCTTGACGCAAAAGGCTCGTCGGGAGAGCGGGCGTCGTACTCAACCAACGGCTGTTAACCGCAGCGTCACCGCCGGCCAGGAAAGGCCCGGCAGACCCTCGGAGTGATTGCGCTCACCGCCTGCGACGACGGCTAATTCACGGCTGCTATCTCCTCGCGGACCTGATTTAAAGCGGCCGCGGATATCGCTGCGTTGATCTGGGTCAAGCTCGAATCACGTCTGGTACCGAGGCCGTAGACGGCCTCGCGCGGTCGACACGACAATTGGTGTACCGGGAAGACAATGCTAGTCGTCGGCGCTCAAGAACATACTCAAGGGACACATTCGACGGTCACCGATGACATCGCCACAACCGCGAGAAG
>JBARIB010001103.1:0-1525 GCA_049799535.1 Allostellaceae bacterium
GTCGGCGAACGCGATCTCCGGCTCGATCATCCAGAACTCGGCGAGGTGGCGGCTGGTGTTCGAGTTCTCGGCGCGGAAGGTCGGCCGAAGGTGTAGACCTTGGTCAGCGCCAAGCAATAGGCCTCGACATTGAGCTGCCCCGCGACCGTCAGAAACGCCTCGCGGCCGAAGAAATCCTGCGCGAAGTCGAGTTTGCCCTCTGGGGTGCGCGGCGGGTCGTCCACCCAGCCGATCACCCGGAGCGCGCTCGCCTGCATTTCGAAGGGCCGGCCCTTTGCCGGCGACGGCACGATCGTCCCGGTCGCCCCATCGCGCAACCCGGTCGCCTGCTCGTGCAATTCGGAAGAGCACCGGTGTCTAAGCGATGGACCTATCAGTCCGGCCTCTTGCCATTGCCGCGTGGAGCGGTTAAATATGACCAGTTTTCTGGTCGTTTGGTAGGCGGGTCATGGTCACGGTCAATCTCGTTCAGGCGAAGGCCCATCTGAGCGAATTGTTGGACAAGGTGGAAGCGGGCGAAGAAGTGATCATCACCCGCCATGGCCGGGCGGTGGCCCATATCCATCCTGTCTCGCGCCCAAAACATCCGCTGAGGTTGGATGAACTGGCCGCATTTCGCGCGACGATGCCGCGTCTGCGGAGACCCACTGCCGAGTTGCTGCGCGAGGCGCGAGACGAAGGGCTGTAAGGCAGCCGGCGAGTGCTCTATTTCGATACGAGCTTTCTCGCGCCGCTCATTATTCCCGATGCGACCAGCGGCAAGGTTGCCGCGTTCGTCCGCAGGTTACCGGCCGAGGAGTTCACCGTCAGCCATTGGACCCGGGTCGAGTTTTCCTCGCTGATTGCTCGGGAAGTTCGCATGGGCGGATTGGACGTCCAAGCGGCTACGCGGGCCGATGCCCGGTTTGAAGCCATGGTGGACGAGTCCTTCTCCGTCCTTCTGCCGAATGCCGACGATTTCGGGCTTGCCAAGCGGTATCTCGGCCGGTTCGAAACCAGATTACGGGCCGGAGACGCTCTCCACCTTGCCGTCGCCAGCAATCATCGCGCTTCGGTGATCTACAGCCTCGACAAGACATTGCTTGAGGCTGGGAAGATTCTCGACCTGCCGGTGAGCATCGGAATACGAAGCAAATGATCCCAGCGTTGCTGGGATGCTGCTTGGCGGAGTTGCGCAGAAGCGGCAGCTCTCCGGGGCCCACACTTGATAAAGATGAGCATAGGTCTACGCGATAGCATTGTGATGGCCTTCGGGTATTTCATCACGATGACCGGCTTCCTCGCGTATTGCTCGGTCAGATAGCGCTCGTGCTCCGACTGCAGGTCGGCGTCCCATTTGACCGGGAACTCGAATTTCTCGTTCGACCGCTCGAGCACTCCGATCGCCTCGCCATAATCCATATGCACGAATGCCGAGCCGACAATGCCCTCGAGTTTCGCGACCAGACCCTTCTCGATCCGCTCGTCGAAAAAGGCGAGATCCTCCTGTCTTTCGCTCAGCAAAGTCTCGAAGGTGTATTTCAGC
>JBARIB010001104.1:0-4562 GCA_049799535.1 Allostellaceae bacterium
CGGTTTCCGCCCTTGGACGAACTTGCTTTGCCGGCGGGGCCCGCGGCGCATCACCTGCGGCCGGCCGACGCCGACATGCTGCAGGCGGCGGTCCTTCATCGCGACGACGCGGTTATCGTCATCGACACGCCACCCGGGCTTGCCGTCCAGGGCGGCACCGCGACGGAGCGGCATCTCGACGGGCTGTTGGATGGCTTGCGCTTTGGAAGCAAGGAACGCCCCCGCCTCGTGCACCGGCTCGACAAGGAGACCAGCGGCGTTCTCGTCATCGCGCGGACAGCAGCTGCGGCGGCGTTCCTGACGCGGGCGTTTCGCGAGAATACCACGCGAAAGGTCTACTGGGCGGTTGTCGTCGGTCTGCCAAAGCCGCGGCAAGGCCGGATCGACTTGCCGCTCGCCAAAGCCCCGAGCCGCGGTGGTGAGCGAGTTCGCCCCGATCCGGATGACGGCAGGCGAGCTGTAACCTATTACCGAGCGATCGACAGTGCCGGGACCAGGGCGAGCTGGCTTGCACTGATGCCAATCACTGGGCGGACGCATCAATTGCGCGCGCATTGTGCCGCAATCGGCTCACCGATCCTCGGCGATGCTAAATACGGAGGAGGCGCTGCGGAATTGGCAGGCGTTCCCGGATCGCGGCGGCGGCTCCACCTCCATGCCCGCAGCCTATCAATGCCGCATCCGCTGGGGGGAATTTTGGAGGCTACCGCGCCGCTTCCTGCGCACATGCGGCGAACCTGGGAATTTTTCGGCTTTCCGCCCGATGTGGACGACCCCTTCGCCGAGCTGGAACCGCCGTTATGAAGCGGTTCTACAAGAGGGCCGAGCCCGTGCAGCGACCGAGTGGTTACGGCATTGCAATTGACGGCAAGCCGGTCAAAACCCCAGCCAGGCGCGATCTGGTCGTGCCGAGCGCCGCCCTTGCTGCCGCAATCACGGAAGAGTGGAATGACCAGCAAGAGGAGGTTCGTCCGCAGACGATGCCGCTCACTCGGCTTGCGACGACCACCCTCGATCGGGTCACAACGCAGCGCGAAGCAATCGTCCAGCAGACGGCCAATTATGCCGGGACCGACCTCGTGTGCTACCGGGCGGCGCACCCACTGGCGCTGGCGGCACGCCAGCAAGCCGTTTGGCAGCCGCTGATTGACTGGGCGGTGCTGCGCCACGATGCTCCGTTAACAGTCACGACTGGGGTCATTCCAAAGAGCCAGTCTGAGGCCAGCCTTCGTGCGTTCGCGGCGGCAGTCGCCGAGTTGGACGATTTTGCGCTAGCGGCGCTGCACGTGGCGACTGCTGCCTGCGGTTCGTTGGTCATCGGGTTGGCGCTAATCGAAGGGCAACTCGATGCGCAGGAAGCCTTCGCAGCCTCGCAACTCGACGAAAGCTTCGAGATCGAGGAGTGGGGCGAAGACTCGGAACAGGCCGAGCGCCGCCGAGCCTTGGCCGCTGACATCGAGGCGGCGGCCCGGTTTATCTCGCTACTGCGCGCCTGAGTCTCAAGCGGCCGTAAGCAGATGAAACACCGATCGGCAATGTTCCGTGAACTCCCGACTGGCAATCGCCCATCCGCTATCTTCCAGCCGCTTTTCCCATCGGCGCAGCGGATATCCCCGGTATCCGACCTCCCACTGGTGACCGCCGGGTGGCTCAGCTTGGAATTCTTTTCGCCAAAGTAGTTTCTTCATCGAGAAATATTGTCTAAACGTATCGCTGTTAAGATAGACTTCCAGAAATACCTGAAAACCCATATAGGGCACTGAGACGATCAAGTATTTTGCGCCGCTACTTCGGAATGCCGACAGGACGGAGCCGACGCTCGCCCATTCGATGTGTTCGAGGGTCTCGCAGCAGAGGATGGCGTCGTAGCCGGCGATATCCTCGCCCCGCAAATCGCATATGTTCGTCTGCCGATGGGGGACGTCGGGATAGTCGAACGCCCGCGGCCCTTGATCGAGCGTATGCACCTGATAACCGACATTGACGAGAAGGCTAGTGACTAGCCCCAACGCCGGCCCGATTTCGAGCACTCTTTCGCAGTCGACAGTGCCGAGCAAGTGGAGTTGCGTCCATTGGTGGATGATTCGTTTTCGAGAATAGTAGGCCCGCCATTGCTGTTTTGGTGTAGCCACGATTTCTTGTTTGTATTCAGGCGCCCGTGGGCTTCTCTGCTGACTTCTCGGCGCGGTATTCGGCAAATGCCTTGCTCGCCACGATCATCGACTCGCGAATGATCGGCACCCCGACATAGCCCGAGAGATGCAGCAGGACCTCGCTCAATTCCTCCTCGGTCCATCCCTGGCGCAGCGCCATACGCAGATGCAGTCCGAGCTCGGGCTCGCGGCCAGTGGCCGCGTCCGATACGACGCAGATCAGGGCACGCGTCTTGAGATCGAGGCCCGGCCGGGTCCAAAGCGCGCCGAACACGGTCTCGGTCGCTACATCGATGAATTTCTTCATAACCGGATCGCTGTAAATCTCGCGAGCCGAGCGCTCGACCGCGGCATCGCCCATTAGCTGGCGCCGCATAGCCGTCCCTTTACGATAAAGCTCGCTCTCCGGCATCCCGTCATCCTCGCTGTAGAGTCCACGCCGACACCGGTAAGACGTCAAACCGCGGCTCTGGTCTTCCATTATCGGCAATGCTATCTGCCCCATTTACTGGTCACGAGGCAACATGCAGAAAATTCTCGAACGGTTGGAAGAAAAGCGGGAAGCGGCGCGGGCCGGCGGTGGTGCCCAGCGCATCGAGGCGCAGCACCGCCGCGGCAAGCTGACGGCGCGCGAGCGCATCGAATTGTTCCTCGACCCCAATTCCTTCGAGGAATGGGACATGTTCGTCGAGCACCGCAGTCACGATTTCGGGATCGACGAGCACAAGATCCCCGGCGACGGCGTCGTCACCGGCTATGGCACAGTAAACGGCCGCCTGGTTTTCGTCTTCAGCCAGGATTTCACCGTGTTCGGCGGCTCGCTCAGTGAAGCGCATGCCGAAAAGATCTGCAAGATCATGGACCAGGCGATGAACGTCGGCGCCCCGATCATCGGGCTAAATGATTCCGGCGGAGCCCGAATCCAGGACGGCGTCGCGTCTCTGGCGGGCTATGCCGAGGTATTCGAGCGTAACGTGCTCGCTTCCGGCGTCGTGCCGCAGGTCTCGATGATCATGGGTCCGTGTGCCGGCGGCGCGGTGTATTCGCCGGCGATGACCGATTTCATATTTATGGTCAAGGACACGTCATACCTGTTCGTGACCGGGCCCGAAGTGGTCAAGACAGTCACGCACGAGACCGTCACGCAGGAGGAGTTGGGCGGCGCCCTGACCCACACGACGCGATCGGGTGTCGCGGACCTCGCCTTTGGCAATGATGTCGAGGCGCTGATCGAATTGCGCCGCTTCATCGATTTCCTGCCGTCTTCGAACCGCTCGGCCCCGCCGTCTCGGCTCGCCGCCGACCCTGCCAATCGGGTCGAACCCTCGCTCGACACGCTCGTCCCAAACAACCCCAACAGACCTTATGACATGAAGGAGCTGATCGAAAAGGTCGTGGATGACGGCGATTTCTTCGAGCTTCAGCCCGACTTTGCCCGCAACATCCTCATTGGTTTTGCCCGGATGGAGGGCGCGACCATCGGCATCGTCGCCAACCAACCGATGGTACTTGCCGGCTGCCTCGACATCGACAGCTCCCGCAAAGCGGCTCGCTTTGTACGGTTTTGTGACTGCTTCAACATCCCGATCGTCACATTTGTCGACGTTCCGGGCTTTCTGCCCGGAACCGCCCAAGAATACGGCGGCATCATCAAGCATGGAGCCAAGTTGTTGTTCGCCTTCGCTGAGGCGACGGTGCCAAAGGTCACCCTCATCACTCGTAAAGCCTATGGCGGCGCGTATGACGTGATGAGCTCGAAGCACCTGCGGGGCGATATCAACTTCGGCTGGCCGTCCGCCGAGATTGCGGTGATGGGCCCGAAGGGTGCCGTCGAGATCATCTTTCGGGCCGATCTCGGCGACGAGGCCGCCATCGAGGCGCGCACCGAGGAGTACCGCGAGAAATTTGCCAATCCGTTTGTCGCTGCAAGCCGCGGTTTCATCGACGATGTGATCCTGCCGCGCGATACGCGGCGGCGACTGTGCCGCGCACTTGCGATGCTGCGCGGTAAGCAACTCGCCAACCCGCCGAAAAAACACGACAACATCCCGCTATGAGCGGGTCCAGAAGCTGACGAACGTCAGCTCTTGGGGAGCACTACAATGCCGGAGTAAATAGAATATTTTGTCTCTAAAGCATTCACCTTTCCCGGATACATCCTAACTGCTTGCGCGATTCTTCTTGTTGGTCCACCGAGTTTGGGCCTTTATTGTTTTTTCCATGAATTTAAATATTCCTGGACGGCGTCGGTAGCTAGGGCTCTCGGTAAAGGGATTGTACGATATATGTCGTATCAAGAGAAATTTTTCCGGTTGATCAGTAAATTCTATTGGGCTTAATTATAATGGGCCTAGGCACCAAAGCAGCGCGGTTAGCAACGCGGTTAGCAACGACCCCGTGGTACGCACC
>JBARIB010001105.1:0-1553 GCA_049799535.1 Allostellaceae bacterium
CTCACATACTCCCGCTCGAAGCGCACGATACACTCGCTGGCTTCTTCGACGACTTCATGCTCCCGGCAGCGCAGCCCCACCCCCGAGGAATCTTCTGTTAGCGCGTCGCCAAGAAGACTTCCGTATCCGCCGGTAAGGGGAGATCGGACCCGGGAGCTGCACCGCTCCGCCTGCAAGGCCCGGAATTGGTGCTACCTTGCAGTCAGCGTTCATCACGACCCGGGAGCGGAATCCACGCGTTTGCGGCGGTTCAACAATCGACAGCGGACCCTTGCCCCCTCGCCGTGCTTTCGTCAGACGAAACCGCCCTTTTGACTTCGGTGCTCCGGTACTGCTCCCTTCAATGCAGGGTCGGCTTCTGGGCCGGTAGCGACGCGAGCATTTGGCGGCGTGCACGCTTACAAGACAACAAGATGGCGTGAATCTCGTGCTCGGCGCCCTTTGTCATCTGGCGGAGGAGCCGCAGTGTCTTTTCCATGTCTCGCTCCGTTCCGGTCTTTGCCTCGTCCCTGGCCACGGCCTCGGTTTCTTCGAACAAAGCCCACATCTCGCTAAGCGCTCCGAGGCCGCGATGAGCTCGCTCCGGAAAGTCCAACGCTTCCTCCTTGCCGAACAGGCCCTCGACGAAACCTTCGAGTTCCTGCCGCCGCAACATCGCCAGGGCAGCAAGCCCTTCCCGTGTCGCCTCGGTCCCGATACGGGTAAGGCGGAAGGGCGCGCTCCGATCCTGATGACGCGAAAGCCGGTTCCATAGGCCCATGACCAGCGCGCCGACCAGTTCGTTCGCCGCATCGATCGTCTCGAACTCGGGCAACTTGCCGCCCCACAGGCCCTCTACCACCTTGATCGGCGATACCCCCATTCCCGGCGAGGCGATGTTGCCGAGGAACCGTGTGCGCACCTCATGGAATGGCACGGGGCACCGGTAGCGGACGAGGAGGGCGCGAACCTCGTCGTCCGTCGCAGTCGGAGGAACAGCGGGCTTGGCCATCGTGTTCTGGCTCTCATCTTGACCGATCCCCGGACGATGCCAACCGCAGCCTGTTCAGTCCAGCCGTCGGATCGACCCGCTGCCGCTCGCGTGGCTCACCATGCGGGCGGTCGCGGGATCACGAGGAGAGGCGCCCTGACCAGAAGCAAGCGCGTCGCGATGATCCGCTTCATCGAGGGAACACCCCGTCCGGCCCGCGGCTCATGGTCTCGATTGCCACGATGATCCGCAGCCAAGTGTCGGCATGGCCGGGCTCGACGGTTTCGCCTCAGCTTTGTATGCCAAAAATGATGTGGACGATGCGCCGCACCTCATCGAACCGCTTCGCGTCCAAGTCGTAGGTCACCTCGACGTACTTATGGTCCTCCCTGGCGATCTCGAAGGCGAAGCGCGTGGGCGTGAACCGTATGAGCCGCAGCCGGAAGTGGCCAGAATAGGTGTCGTGATCGTGGGTCTCGATGTAGCAGACGCCTCCGTCATCGTCCTCGAACTGCCGCTGAAGGATAAGATAGGGGTCTTCATCGCCTGACAGATCGAAGTCATCGTTGCTGGGGTCCTCGTT
>JBARIB010001106.1:0-3094 GCA_049799535.1 Allostellaceae bacterium
CGCCTGCGCCGCCGGCATTGCGCCGATGCATGTCGGCAGCGACGGCGCCGGATCGATCCGCATCCCCGCCGCCTTCACCGGCGTGTTCGGGCTGAAACCGAGCTTTGGCCGGGTGCCGGCTCATCCGCCCTCGCCGATGGGTCTGTTGGCTCATATCGGGCCGATGACCCGCACGGTCGCGGATGCGGCGCTGATGCTGAGCGCCATCTCCGGTGCCGATTATCGTGACCCTTATGCTTTGCCACCGGGGTCCAAAAGCTACCTCGATGAACTCGAAGGCGGCGTGCGCGGCTGGCGCATCGCTTACAGCCCGACCCTCGGCTATGCCACGGTTGATTCCGAGATCGCCCAAGCGGCTGCCGAGGCGGCGCGGTGCTTCGAGACGCTTGGCGCAACCGTGGAAGAGGTCGACGGCATCTTCCCCTCGCCGCGTGAAACGCTCTTCACCTTGTGGGCTGCCGGCGCCGCAAAGCTGCTTGCCGGTTTCCCTTCCGAACGGCGCGAAATTGTCGATCCCGGACTGATCGCGACGGCGGCGGAGGGTCGGCGGATCGGCGCTGTCGATTATCTCGGCGCCGATCTCGTGCGCACTACGCTTGGCCGACAGATGGCGGAATTCCACCGCAAATACGATCTGCTGCTGACGCCGATGATGCCGATCCCGGCGCTCCCTGTAGGGCAAGACGTGAATGATCCGGCCACCGAGCGGCACTGGATCGACTGGTCGCCGTTCAGTTATCCGTTCAACCTGACCCGCCAACCGGCAGCCAGCATCCCCTGTGGGCTGACGACGGCCGGATTACCAATCGGCCTGCAGATCGTCGGCCCGCTTTATGCCGACGACCGCGTCTTGCGTGCCGCCCGCGCCTTCGAGCAGACGCAGCCCATTCGCCGCCCGCCGTTATGACCGGTCAAAAACTCAAATTGACCGTGACGTTCTTCCTCTGTGTGAAGCTGTCGAGGATCCTTACATGCCTGCGATATGGTCGGGACCTCGACCCCATCAACAGAGACCTTGCCGAGGTCGGTCGCGTTTGGAGAGGACCGCGTGAAGAGAGCCGAGCAAACATCGATCCTGCAGGAGACCCTCGACGCGATCCGCCAGATCCTCGGGCCCGAGCTCGACGCGATTACGGTCGAGCGCGTGGTCATCGGGCTCTTCTTCACTGGGGTGAAGCTCAGCAACGGCATTGCCGGGGCCTGCGCGACGCCGATCAAGACAATCCCCGAGGCGGTGTGCTGCCCGAGTTCGGCGATGGCGATGCCGTTTCCCGGCAAGCTCAGGGGCCGCCCGGCCTTCGACCTCGCGCGCGAATCGCTTGGCGAGAACAGCATCCGCCGCGCCGTCGGCATCGCCGCGATGAACGCGCTCGCCGACACGTGCTGGCGACATCGGCCGCATCCCGAGACCGAGCTGCGCTCCGGCATCGACGCCTTCGACGCGACGGAGATTCGAGCCGGCGACAATACCGTCGTGGTGGGCGCGTTTGTACCGTTCCTGCGCGAGCTTAAGCGCCGCCGACAGCCCTTCCTTGTGCTCGAACAGGACCCGGCGACCCTGAAAGCCGACGAATTGCCGTTCTTCCGCCCCGCCGAGCAGGCCGCCGCCGTCGTTCCCGAGGCCGACGTCTTGCTGATCACCGGCACGACCTTGATCAACGACACCCTCGAGGAGCTCTTGGCGTTGGCGAAGCCGGCGGCACGCGTGACGATGGTCGGGCCGACGGTCAGCCTGTTGCCGGACGCATTTTTGCGCCGCGGCGCGGATATTCTCGGAACCGTGCGCATCACCGCGACCGACGACTTTCTCGATATCCTCGCGGAGGGCGGCTCCGGCTACCATTTTCTCGGCCGCTCGGCGCAGAAGGTCGTGCTCGTCAGGCGCTCGGTGATCGAGGCCGCGGCGTAGCCGAAGTTGAAGAACACCTACGCGTCTTACCTGGGCCTGCAGCAGCTCCTCTCGGCGCAGACGCTGCAGACCGGCTCGGATGACGAGCTGCTCTTCATCATCATTCACCAGCAGCACGAGCTGTGGTTCAAGCTCGCAATTCACGAGCTCGACTGCGCGATCAACTCCTTGATGAGGGAAGACGCGCAGGAAGCCGATTGCATTATGGCGTTCAAGCGCCTGTCGAGGGTCGGCGCGATACAGCACATCCTGATATCGTCCTGGGATGTATTGGCGACGTTAACGCCCGACGAATTCTTTCTGTTCCGCGAAACAGTAGGGCGCGACGGCGCCTCGGGCTTCCAATCCATTCAATACCGGATGCTGGAATTTAAGCTCGGTCTCAAATACCGGCAGGTCGAATTCGAGCTACCTGGCGGTAAGACGCAAACCATTGATATTTTCGCGAATGCGCAAACCGCGGAAGAGAAGCAGGCGCTGCACGCAGCTCTCGTCGCGCCCGGCATCTATGACGCGGCGATTTCGTACATGGCGAAAACCTTACCTGTCTTCGGGATCGAGGATCCCCGGTCGGGTGACTACTCGCGCCGGCACCGAAAGAATGCGGCCGTCTTCAGAGCCTGGGGCCATGTCTACAGAAATCGCATGACCGCACCGGAATTGTATCAGCTCGGCGAGAAGCTGACCGATCTCGAAGACGCTTTCAGGAAATGGCGGTTTGCGCACCTCGCAACGGTGTCTCGCGTCATCGGCCACAACGCCGGGACCGGCGGCTCCAGCGGCTTAAGCTACCTGAGGCAGGCCGCCAACCAGCTCTTCGAGAATCCGATGTACCCCGAATTGTGGGATGTCCGCAGCGAGATGTTCAGCCGGCCCAAGGAATTCGACTTGGCAGCCGCAGGATATTAGGAGCCAGAGCGCAATTAAGTCGACTGCCATCCCTCGCGGATGCAGAGCAATTCGTCCAGCGTGCGGCCAAGGCGGGCGAGATCGGCCACGCTCGAAAGTCTGTGGTCGCCGTCCTTGATCAGGCTCACCACGACATCGTGGCTGCTCAGCCGCTCGGCGAGGGCGAGGCTCGTCCGCCAGGGAACGGCGGTATCGCGCATCCCGTGCAGCAGCCTTACCGGGCAATCGAGCTCAATAGCGTCGCGCATCACCAGATGCCGCTTGCCGTCTTCGAAC
>JBARIB010001107.1:0-1603 GCA_049799535.1 Allostellaceae bacterium
CTTTCGGATCGAGCTTCGTGAGAGCCCCAGCCGGCACCGCGCTAAAGAGCTGCCAGCCGTAACCGCCGAGAACGTAGTCGCCCTCGTGCACTTTGGGATCGCGAGAGCGAGTGACTTGTCCGACGACGCGGCCTTCCATGACCGCGCCGATTTCGACCGGCTTGGCGTAGGAGCGGGCCGCGCTCATCCGGCCCCGCATATAAGGGTCGAGCGACAGATAGATGCCGCGGACGAGCGCCTCGCCTTCGCCCGGCTCAGTGATCGGCGCGTCGACGATCTCAAAATCAGCGCTCGTCGGTGTGCCGGCTGGCCGGCGCTTCAGCAGCACCTGCCGGTTCCTGTTATCCATATGCTGTTCTCCTCCCTGCGAACCGTCGCTTAGAATTAACCCATCGCCCGGCCTATCCGAAGCGCCTTCCAAACCCTCAAGGAGATTCCAATGGAACCGACCCTCCGCAACCCTGCCCGCGACCGCCTCGAAGCCGGCGAGCTCGCGCTCGGCGTCGGCATCCGCCAGAGCCGCACCGTCGACATCGCGTCGATCATGAAGGCCTGCGGTTATGACTGGCTGTTTCTCGACCTCGAGCACAATTCGATGGACCTCGACACCGCGGTGCAGATCTCGGTCGCAGCGCTCGGCGCCGGCATCGCGCCGATCGTGCGGGTCCCGGCGGGGCAATTCTGGCTCGCCACCCGGGTCCTCGACGGCGGCGCGCTCGGCATCGTGATGCCGCATGTCGACACAGTCGAAGAAGCCCGCGAGATCGCCGACCGCCTGCGCTATCCGCCGCAAGGCCACCGCTCGTTGGCCGGCGGCCTGCCGCATTTCGGCTATGCCCCGGTTTCCACCGGCGCGGCTTGCGCCGCGATCAACGCCGCGACCCTCGTCGTCGTGATGCTCGAAACCCCGAAGGCGATCGCCAACGCCGCGGCGATAGCGGCGGTACCCGGCATCGATTCATTGCTGATCGGCACCAGCGATTTGTCGATGGAGCTGGGCATCCCCGGCCAGCTCGGCGACGAGCGCATCGTCGAGGCCTACCGCAACGTCGTCGGGGCCTGCCGCGCCCACGGCAAATACGCCGGGATCGGCGGCGTCTACGAAGAAAGCCTGATGCGCCGGTACATCGGCATGGGAGTGCGCCTGGTCCTCGGCGGCGGCGATCTCGGCTTCATGACCGCGGCCGCAACCGAGCGGGCAAAAATGCTGCGCGACTGCCGCTGACGGACCATCGTCCGAACTGCAATCACAGGTTGTTCCAACCGATGCTCGCCGCTGCATCTGCAGCAAATCAGCAGCAAATATCTACCATTGGTTGTTGCTGCTGCCAACGTTTTCGGTGCAGGCGCCTCTAAATAGTTTACGGCGAAAAAACGGCGCTTTTGGGGAAGCGAATATCGTCGTCAACGCGCCGCTGGGATAGGTTATTCTATCGACCGGCGCTGCTCTGAGCTTTCAAGAGAGAGGCCAGTCAGGAGAGAGGCCAGTCAGGGATGACCGCTACCCGCCGTCTCGCCGCGATCCTTGCCGCCGATGTGGCGGGGTATTCGTGGCTGATGGGGGCGGACGAGGAGGGCACGCTCGAACGCCTCAAGGCGCTGC
>JBARIB010001108.1:0-1584 GCA_049799535.1 Allostellaceae bacterium
CGATGGGCCCTGCGGGCTCGGGCGAGGCCGGCGGAGAGAAGCGCGCGATGGCCGGCGGCGGAGGCAAGGCGGCGATCTCGTCTTCCTGCAATTCCAGATTAAGATTGATGTAGACGGGGCCGTGCGGTGCCGTCTGCGCGATCATGTTGGCGCGCAGGATCGCCTCTTGCGCCGCACCGATCGAGGACGGCTGATCATCCCATTTTGTGTAGTTCCGTATCAGCGCGCCTTGGTCGCGTACCGTATGGATCCACTCGATCCACGGCCGGCGACGCACGGCATCGACCGCCCCGGTAGCACCGAGCACGATCATCGGCACGCGGTCGCACCACGCGTTGAAGATCGCCATCGTCGCGTGCATCAAGCCGACATTGGCGTGCACGATCGCCCCGAGCGGGCGCCCGGTCACCTTGGCCCAGCCGTGAGCGAGCGCCACCGCACTCTCTTCGTGCAGACAAAGCAGCATCCGTGGCCGGGTGTTGCCGAGATAGTTGACAATGCTGTCGTGCAAACCGCGGTAGCTCGATCCGGGATTGAGCGCGACATAGGGAATATCCAATTCGCGCAGCATCGCCGCGATCGCGTCGCTGCCCCAGACCCGGGTTGAGGGCGGGCTCGGCACTGGCCGATCGATCTCGTTGCCGGCTGCCTCGCTCGGCCTTGCGGACGGGTCATCCATGATTTCCTCCCTGCGGCATCACGCCGTCGAATTACGCCGAATTGCAGGCGGACGGGCAAACCAATAGGGCCGCTCCAGATCACACGGTGGACCGCCAGGTGCCATCGACGAAATGGGCCTCATCTTCGCCCGGCCAGGGCGGCATCGTTGCGCCAACAATGTTGAGAGCCTCGGCACCGTCGCAGCGGAACTGGAAATGCGTGCCGGTCGGGATAGTCAGCGAAACCCCGGGAGCAAGCTCGACGATCCCTTCATCGTCGCCGAGCTTTCGCCACATGCGCCCCGACCCCGAGAGGACATACCAGATTTCCTCGACGGAATGATGTGCAACCGCCTTAGAGACCGCCTGCGGCGGCAGCGAAAAGAGGGCGAGGCCGCCGCGGGAGACCTGGCAAAGTACGCGTACCTCGGAGCCGTCAGGCGCTATGGCATCCCGTGCGCTGGCGATGCGCTTGGTTTCGAATTTCAAGCAAGGCCGTAGAGTTTTGCCGCGTTGTCGTGGGTCAGTTTTTGACGCATCTCCGACGACAGGTTCTTCATCTGGCGTTCGATGGCGGTACGTGAGTTCGGCCACACGCTGTCCGGGTGCGGGTAGTCCGAGGCCCACAGCAGGTGGCCCTCGCCAAAGAACGGGATCAGCGACATCGCGACCTCATCCTCCTGGAATGTCGCGTAGATTTGGCGCCTGAAGAGTTCACTCGGCTTGGTTTCGAGGGCGATGCCGCCCTTGTCGGCCCAGAAATCCTTGGCCTCCCACAGCCGCCAATGGCGGTAGTCGAGCTCCTGGGCGAGCCAAGGCAACCAGCCGGTCCCGGCCTCCGCCATGACCATGCGCAATCTCGGGTGGCGTTCGAGGATGCCCCAGGCGAACAGATCGACAAACGGTTCGAGAAAATTGCCCATAA
>JBARIB010001109.1:0-1575 GCA_049799535.1 Allostellaceae bacterium
ACCCGCCGGCACATAGATCCATGAATCGCCGGCGGCGGCCGCCCGGGACTCGCCGGCGCAAGAATGAGTGGCGGTCTGACAATCGTTTTGGCCGGCAGCAGCGATGCCGAAACATTTTTCCGTCTTGAACGGCGGCGTCGGCGCCGGTCCCCCATTCGCCGGCACTTGTAAAGAAGCTGCGGTGGCGACAGCCACGGCAACAAACACCGAAGTTTTCATAGCGATCTCCATCACGAGAGGCTTGATTGCAGCACACCAACCGGCACCGACAAGTCACTTTTCAGCGAGGATCGACACCGCCGTCCAGTCCGCCGGAGGCGGAGAAGCGAGATAGGCACGGCAGCGTTCGAGAAATATTTCCGACGGGCGATCGCTGCCGCGAGCAGAAATGGCGGTCTCGAAAAACTCGATCGCACCGGTCCAATCCCTCCGTCCATAGGCGTCGAGCCCGGCTTCATACGCTTGCACCCACTGCGGCCGCTCCGTGGAGCCCTGCTCGGCCGTGCCAAGTAGCTCGTAGATGATGCCGCTCTGCATGCGGCCATAAACAGTGACGGTATCGAGCCGGCGGACAAGGATGGCATCTCCCGCCGCCACCCGCGTTTCCTCGCCGATCACTATCTCAGTTCCGTAGCGCTTGTTGATGGCTTCGAGGCGGCTCGCGACATTAACGGCGTCACCAATGACCGTGTAGCCGAGTCGCTCGCTGGAGCCGATATTGCCAACCAGCATTCGCCCGGTGTTGATTCCGACACGGATGCGCAGCGGCGGGCCGCCCTCGCGCTCGATGTCGGCGGAGCGCCGGCGCAGGCGACGGCGGAATTCGAGTGCTGCGGCACAGGCCTCGATCGCATGCCGATCGCTCGGCATCGGCGCCCCCCAGAATGCCATGACCGCATCGCCGATAAATTTGTCGATTGTCCCGTTGTGAGCCGATATAGCCGCCGATGCGACCTCGAGGTATTCGCTCAGCACGGGCACGATCGCATCCCCGAGCCGCTCGGAAAGCCCGGTAAAGCCCACGATGTCGCTAAAGAGGACAGTCAGAACCTGTTGATTGCCGCCAGGCCGCGCCTCGACACCGCGCGCAACGAGAGTGCGAACGAGCGCCGTCGGGATATATTTCTGAAACGATGCAAGTCCGCGGCTCATCTGCGTCAGAGCGGCAGAGAGATTGTCGAGCTCGCGCAAAGGCGAGCTGAGAGGAACGACATTGCCGAGCTCGAAGCTCTCGATGTGCCTCAATTGACCGACGATGCGAAGAAGCGGCGCGCCGATCAGGCGGTTGACGGCCGTAACGGCGAGCACTGCGATAATGAGCGTCAGCACCGCAAGGGCAGCGATGAGGAGCTTTGCATTGCGATCGATCGTCGCCAGGAAATCGTTGGCTGGAATAACCGTTGCGACGACCCAATCTTCAAAACCCAATGGGGTAAAAGTAATAAAATAATCGCCGCCTCCCGGGGCCGCATATTCAACCTGACGCGTCTCGTTGAGTGCGTCGAGACGTACAGCGCCTCGGCCGAGGTAATCGCTGACAGCCCGCAACAGGTGGTCGCTCCGGCTCAAGTTTCG
>JBARIB010001110.1:0-1963 GCA_049799535.1 Allostellaceae bacterium
GTCAAGACGACTGAACTCCTGATTGCTCATCGACAACACCGCCACTGCGCACCTCCCGGGACCCCTGAACCCGGGGGTGTGTCACCTCTATCTTGCACAGGGGTGCCATCTCTATATTGCGCTTACACACGGTGCTGTCCGATCTGTTGCACGGCAAGGAGACCCGCCTATGGGGTGATCAGGCCTACCGCGGCCAGCGGGCGGTGATCCGGCAGCACGCGCCAAAGGCCCAGAATTTCATCAATCGCCGCTACCGCCACCGCGGTGTCTGGACGAGGTCGAACGGGCGCAGAATCGTACCAAGTCCAAAGTGCGGGCCAGGGTCGAACATTCGTCGAACATTCGATCGGGGTCATCAAGCGGGTGTTCGGCTTTGCCAAGGTGCGCTATCGCGGGCTGAAGAAGAACGCTCATCGCCTGCTCGTGACCTGCGCATTGGCCAATCTGTTCATGGCGCGCCGCCATCTGCTGCGCTGCCAACCGGCCTAGTTGTCCGCAACTACGCCGGCAAATTGTGCAGACACCCCAATGCGGCATTAACACGACCCAATTACCCCGCTCCGTCACCGGTGAGCAAATCGAGATGTCCCCCATCCATGCACTAGACCCTTATTCAGATGGGGTATCGCGGCGGTTCCGGCGGTAGTCGCTGGAGGCGGAGGTGGCAGTCCTTCACACTGACGTTGGACACGAGGTCCGGATGAGCCGGCCCCAAACGTTCTACAGAGGAAGGACTGCCATGAAGCATTGTGCTGGCCTGGATGTATCGCTCAAGGAGACGGCGATCTGCATTGTAGACGAGACCGGGAAAATCGTACGGGAGGCCAAGGTAACGACCGAGCCGGAGGCAGTCGTTGCCCTGTTGAACGATGCCGGACTTGGCTACGCCCGGGTTGGGTGGAGGCAGGGCCGATGTCGCAATGGATGGTGACCGGCTTGCTTGAGGCGGGGCTGCCGGTAGTGTGCGTCGAGACACGCCATATGAAGGCGGTGCTGAAGGCCCAGCAAGTGAACAAGAGCGACCGCAACGATGCGCGCGGTATAGCGCAGATGATGCGGGTCGGGTTGTACAAGGCAGTGCACGTGAAGACACTGGCCAGTCAGCAAGAGCGGATGCTGCTGACGTCACGAAAGCTGCTCCGCGACAAGCTGCAGGACATGGAGAATGAGCTCCGAGGAACCTTGCGCAATTTTGGGCTCAAGGTGGGGGTGGTCAGTCCGGGTCACTTCGAAGCCAGAGTCCGAGAGTTGGTGGTGGGGCATCCGACCCTAGGGGCAATTGTCGCCCCCTTGCTTGCGGTACGGCGGGTGTTGCGGGAGCAGTTCGCGGTACTCCACAAGATGGTCCTCGACCAGGTCCGCAGCGACCGGCTATGCCGCCGCCTTGATGACGGTGCCGGGAGTGGGACCGGTGGTGGCGCTGACCTTTCGGGCCACGGTCGATCAGCCGCAGCGTTTTGCCCGTTCCAAGATGGTGGGGGCACATTTCGGCTTGGTACCGCGCCGCTTTCAGTCCGGCGAGACGGACTACGACGGAAGGATCTCGAAATGTGGCGACGCCATGATGCGCACGGCACTCTATGAAGCAGCGCAGGTGCTCCTCACACGTACCCAGAAATGGTCCTGGCTCAAGGCTTGGGGCATCCAGCTGGCCCGTCGTCGCGGAGGTAAGAAGGCGATCGTCGCCCTGCCCCGACGCCTCGCTGTCATCCTGCACCGGATGTGGACAGACGGTACCCAATTCCGCTGGCGCAAGGAGGCCAATGCAGTAGCCGCCTGAAAGAAGGATATTGAGTTCCGCCCCGGCGGAAAAGCGCCCCTCGCGGGGACGATGGACGAGGTGAGTTCGCAGGAAACGTGGTTCCGCTTCGGCAGGACGATGTTCAGATTGTTCCACCTCATCCTTCTGAACCCATCATGTGGCGGCCATAGCGCCGACCTCGGAGAGAAGCGAGAGCCTTGC
>JBARIB010001111.1:0-4008 GCA_049799535.1 Allostellaceae bacterium
CTCGGCCTCAATTTCGGCATCGCTCATCCCCGCGTAGTAATTCCACGCGGAGTTATAAGTACGCACGTGCTCGAGACAGAACCAATAGTACTCATGGAGCTCAAGCCGAGATTTCGGCGCACGGTAATCCCCGCCGGCCATACAGCCCGGGTGATCACATATCCGCAGCGGCGCATCGGCCGCCGCCTCGAGAAACGGATCTAACAAAAGGCGGCGCATCGGCACCAGTATGGGCAGACCGCCGCTGGCTGGCAAGGTTGCGCCGCGGCCTGCGGGCCAGTGGGTCGAGGCAAGCAAAGCAGGGTTGCAGGATGCGCAAGCGGCGAGCGCGGCCTAAGCGCGTGGCGCCGGATCCAGAAGGTCGCCGAATTGAGCCCTGGGGTCGGCCCAACGCAGAATGGCGGCACGCATCTCGCGCGGGAGCCGGTCAAAAGCCGTCCGACGCCGGTCCTCTTTCAGAGGTGCGAATAGATCGAGCAGCGGTATCGGCACCGGTTCGCGGGCGATCGCGATACCGCCGTCGATCAGCCGGACGAGCCTCGCACCTCCGATCGCGGCGACTTCGATGATCGCGTCGCGCCAATAACGATATCGGCCCCCTGTGGCGACAACAAAGGCGCCTAGAATCGCGTTTCTGGGTCCTTCCGAATTGAGCCAGCCAATCGCGCAGCGGGCCAATCGCTCGTCGGCCCCGCACCGCGTCAGGATCGCGACTTCGGTGCCCTCATGGTGATTCGGGGCACTCCTCCGCGGGTCGAAACGGCCGACCTCGACCCCGCGACGGCAGTAAGCGGATACTGCCAGAAACTGTCCGGAGGCCGGCATTTCGAGAATGCGCCAGCCGCGTTCGTGAAAGACAGTGCGTGGCGGTCGCCGCTGGAGCGCAGCGGTCTCTGCCGTTTCGGCGGAGTGACGTAAGGGGAATGCAATGACTTCGCCCATCGGATCTCCTGGCCTCGGCACGAAAACAAGCACCGCACCAGGATCGGTCCAATGCGCCTTTTATGCAACCGTTCCTTGCAGTCATACGCCCACCCGCCGTTTCAAGCGGGTGGGCGCTCTTGCCTCTCGGGAGTCGAGGTGTCGGCTTAGAAGTCCATCCCGCCCATTCCACCGCCCGGCGGCATTGCCGGCGGGGTCTTCGGCTCGGGCTTCTCGGCCACCATCGCCTCGGTGGTGATCAGCAGGCCAGCAACCGATGAGGCATCCTGGAGGGCGTGGCGCACTACCTTGGTCGGGTCGATGATGCCCGACCGGATCATATCGGTGAACTCGCCCTTTTGGGCGTCATAGCCGTAATTCGGGTCGGTACTGTCGAGCAGCTTGCCGACGACGATTGAACCGTCGGTGCCCGAATTCTCGGCGATCTGCCGCGCCGGGTACAACAGCGCCTTCTTGACGATATCGATGCCGACCTTCTGGTCGTTGTTCGCCGGCTTCAGATTGTCGAGGACGCGAGCGGAATAAAGGAGCGCTGCGCCGCCGCCGGCGACGACACCCTCCTCGACCGCGGCGCGCGTTGCGTGCATGGCATCGTCGACCCGGTCCTTCTTTTCCTTTACCTCGACCTCAGTCGCGCCGCCGACCCTGATCACCGCGACGCCACCGGCGAGCTTCGCCAGCCGCTCCTGCAGCTTCTCGCGATCATAGTCCGAAGTGGTTTCCTCGATCTGCTGCTTGATCTGCGCGATGCGGCCCTGGATGTCGTCCTTCTTGCCGGCGCCGTCGATGATCGTTGTGTTCTCCTTCTCGACGCGCACCCGCTTGGCTTCGCCCAGCATGTCGAGGGTGACGTTCTCGAGCTTGATGCCGAGATCTTCGCTGATCACCTGCCCGCTGGTCAGGATCGCGATGTCCTCTAGCATCGCCTTGCGGCGATCGCCGAAGCCGGGCGCTTTGACGGCGGCCACCTTTAGGCCACCGCGCAGCTTGTTCACGACGAGCGTCGCGAGCGCCTCGCCTTCGACGTCCTCGGCGACAATCAACAGCGGTCGGCCGCTCTGCACCACAGCCTCGAGCACCGGCAACATCGCCTGGAGGCCGGACAGCTTTTTCTCATGGATCAGGATGTACGGGTTCTCGAGCTCGGCGATCATCTTCTCGGCGTTGGTGACAAAGTAAGGCGAGAGATAGCCGCGATCGAATTGCATGCCTTCGACAACGTCGAGCTCCGTCTCGAGTGACTTGGCCTCCTCGACCGTGATCACGCCTTCGTTGCCGACCTTCTGCATCGCCTGGGCGATCATCTCGCCGACTTCGCGCTCACCATTGGCGGAGATCGTGCCGACCTGCGCAATCTCCTCGCTGGTCGAGATCTTTTTCGAACGCTTCTTGATGTCCTCGACGACGGCTGCGACGGCGAGATCGACCCCGCGCTTCAGATCCATCGGGTTCATTCCAGCCGCGACCGCCTTTGCTCCCTCGCGCACGATGGCTTGGGCCAGAATGGTCGCAGTCGTGGTGCCGTCGCCAGCCTGGTCGCTGGTCTTCGAGGCCACCTCGCGCACCATCTGGGCGCCCATGTTTTCGAATTTGTCGGGCAGTTCGATCTCCTTGGCGACCGTGACGCCGTCCTTGGTGATCCGCGGTGCACCGAATGATTTGTCGAGAACCACATTGCGGCCCTTGGGGCCCAAAGTCACCCGGACCGCATTGGCGAGAACATCGACGCCGCGCAACATCCGCTCGCGTGCGTCGCCGTGAAATTTGACTTCTTTCGCAGCCATCTTTTTCTACTCCCTTAGGCAACCTTTTGCGCAGCGGCGCCGTGCTCGATGATGCCCATGATGTCGGACTCTTTCATGATGATCAGCTCTTCACCGTCGAGCTTGACTTCGGTACCGGACCATTTCCCGAACAGCACGCGGTCGCCTGCCTTGACATCCATCGGTTGGAGCTTGCCGTCATCGCCGCGTGCGCCCGGACCGGCGGCAACCACCTCGCCCTCCATCGGCTTCTCTTTCGCCGTGTCGGGTATGATGATGCCGCCCGACGTTTTCTCCTCCGACTCGACGCGCCGGATCAGCACGCGATCGTGCAACGGACGGAATTTCATGAACACCTCCTCAAAACTCACCCAGAAATGTTGGAATTAGCACTCTCTCCCCGAGAGTGCTGCTCACATAATTGGGCGCCATAGGCTTGTCAAGCATAACGGCGGTGCCCCGCATCGGGCTCACGGTAGTTGCGGGGGTTAGAAAAGAGGTAAACCCCTGGGCGGCGTTTGTGGTTATGATGCCGACAGCCGAGACAGACGAGCACCAAAGATGTCGCGAACCGTGGATTGGGAAATACCCGGCGAGATCCAGCCTAAGCCGGCTGACTGCCCCTTCGATCTAGATCGTGCGCTCAACGCCGTGGTCGGGCTGCGCGCGACCGTTCCGGAGGACGCCTTTACCGCTGGTTCGCTGGGCACCGAGCGGGCCGGCAGTGGCGTGCTGATCCGGCAGGACGGGTTGGTCCTAACAATCGGTTACCTAGTCACCGAAGCCGAGACGATCTGGCTGACCTCCGTGGGGGGAGGAGCAGTGCCCGGGCACGTGCTTGCCTACGATCAGGAGACTGGTTTTGGTCTAGTACAAGCGCTCGGTCGGCTAAATGTTCCGCCGATCGAGCTCGGCATCGGGCAGCGGGTTGGTGCAGGCGACCGCGCGATCATGGCCGCCGAGGGAGGCCGGCGACATGCAATTTCGGCGCGGGTCGTAGCCCGCCAAGAATTCGCCGGCTATTGGGAATATGTGCTCGACCGGGCGATTTTCACGGCGCCGGCACACCCGTTCTGGGGCGGCGCCGCACTGATCGGTAGCGATGGACGACTGATCGGAATCGGCTCGTTGCATGTCCAGCGCGAGAACGGCGGACGCGAGCTCCGCCGCGATGTTAACATGGTTGTGCCAATCGATCTGCTGCCTCCCGTACTCGACGACATGTTGACCTATGGCCGGCCGAACCGTCCCGCTCGCCCCTGGCTCGGGCTTTACGCCACCGAGATCGAGGATGCGATCGTCG
>JBARIB010001112.1:0-2271 GCA_049799535.1 Allostellaceae bacterium
CGAGCTCATCGAGCTTGCGCGCGACATTGCTGCGCGCGGCGATCATTGCCTCCATGCGGGCCTCGTTTTCGGCGGCGAAGGACAGCATCACCTCCTCGCACAGCTCGGCATAAACATATTCCTCGGCGAGCTCGGCAAGGAGCTGCTCTGGGGGCAGCGTCCTTATCGGAGGGATTGAGCGCGGGACGACCTTGAAGCGCGCAAAGTCGAATGGCAGCAATGTCCGCTCGACGATTTCGATCGAGGCCGAAGGCGCGGGTACGGCGTGGATCACTGTCACGCGCGACGCCTGGTCCTTTTCGAGCCGCGAGTAGAGCGCATCGGTGATCCGGCTGGCCAGCAGCGGCACCTCCTGCGCGTGGGCCACCATCGGCGCCGACCAATCGAACGCCAGCCCCCGTTCGGCTGCGACCATCGCGCCACGATCGCCGACAATGAGCAGCTCCGACCGATTGGCCTTCAAATAACCCTCTGCGGCGTCGAAAACCCGCTCGTTGAAGCTGCCGGCAAAGCCCTGTTCGGTGGAAAGCGCGATGACGACATATCCCTCCGGGCTCTGAGGTTTTCGCGGCTGCGGATCGGATTCCGGAGCGAGGGCGAGCGCTTGGCCGATCGCTCCGCCGATCGCCGCGGCATAAGCGCGGATACCGTCGAGCCGGCTGCGCGCCTCGCGCGAACGCGCAGCTGCGCTGCCGCGCATCGCCGTGATCACCGCTTCCAGCTGATGAACGGTGCCGATCCGGCTCTCGACCTCGCTGGCCTTGCCGCTCATGGTGCCTTCGCTTGCTGATCCAGGCCCGCGGCAAGCTCTTTGGCGAGGTCACCGGTGGCCGATGCGAGCGCCTTCCGTGCAGCATCGTCGAGCTTCCCAGTCTTTGTGATGGCCGCCACGCTCTCACCCGCATGCGCATCGAGGTGCGCTGCCACGCGCTTGCGAACCTCCCCTATGACCTGCGTCGGCAACGGATCGAACGCCCCGTCGGCCAGCGCAGCAAGCAGCGCGACCTCGTCGACGAGGCGCAGAGCGGCGAAACGAGGCTGGGTGATCAGAGTTCGAATGCGCTCACCGCGCGTGATCTGCGCCTTGACGCGAGCGTCCGAGAGGCCGCCGAAGCGGGTGAACGCCTCCAGCTCGAGAAACTGCGCATAATCGAGGCGGACACGGCCGGACACCGTTCGCATTGCCGCGGTCTGCGCCTTTCCGCCGACCCGGCTGACGCTGAGACCCACGTCGATAGCCGGGCGCTGGTTGGCAGCGAAGAGGTGGGAGTCGAGGACGATCTGCCCGTCGGTGATCGAGATCAGGTTGGTCGGAATGTAGGCGGATAGGTTGCCGGCATCGGTTTCGGCGATCGGCAATGCGGTCAGCGAGCCGCCGCCGAGCTCGGCCGACAGTTTCGCCGAGCGCTCGAGCAGACGCGAATGCAGGTAGAATATGTCGCCGGGATAGGCCTCGCGGCCGGGCGGCTCGCGAGTGAGCAGCGCAAGCTCGCGATGGGTTGCGGCGTGCTTGGTCAGATCGTCGACGACGACCAGCGCGTGCTGGCCGCGGTCCCGGAAATATTCGGCGATCGTGAAACCCGCGAACGGCGCGATCCATTGCAACCCCGCTGAGGCCGCCGCCGAGGCAACCACAAAAATACAGCGCTCCGGGGCACCGTGTTGCTGCACTGCTTCGATGACCCGCCGCACCGCGGTCGCGCGTTGGCCGACCGCTATGTAGACGCAGATCATGTCCGAGTGCTTTTGATTGACGATCGTATCGACACCGACTGCCGTCTTGCCGGTGGCGCGGTCGCCGATGATCAATTCGCGCTGGCCGCGCCCGATGGCGAACAAGGCGTCGATCGTCAGAATCCCTGTCTGCACCGGCTCGGCGACGAGATCGCGCTCGATGATAGCGGGCGCCGGGCGCTCGACCGGCATTTGCGCTTCGGCCTTTATCGGTTCGTCATGGTCGAGCGGCCGGCCGAGCGGATCGACAATCCTGCCGAGCAGCCCCGGCCCGACCGGGACCCGGACGACCTCACCAGTCCCGGTTACCTGCGATCCGGCCTCGATGGCCTCGTCGTCATCGAGCAGCACTGCACCGATCGAGTCGGCATCGAGGGTCAGCGCGAAACCCATGCGCCCCCCGTCGAAGCGAAGAAGCTCGCCGAGGCGGGCATCCGGCAGCCCGGAGACGAGAGCGATGCCGTCGCCGACGCGTTCCACCCGGCCCACCGTCTCGGCCTGTGGCGCGAGATCCATGCGGGCGACGGTCTCGCGGCT
>JBARIB010001113.1:0-3098 GCA_049799535.1 Allostellaceae bacterium
GTTCGAACCATCGCGCGATAGAGCGCAATCAACTGCTGTGGATTGCACGCCGTCGCTGGCAGCGGTGCAACGAGATTACCCGCGGAGTCGAGGCATCGGCTGTACCGGACTTCGAAACGCGCTACTATCTCGGACATACCGTCGGTGCCTATGCGTGAGATTTGCGCACCTCTAAACTACGAACTGCCATCCGCCGGAAAATTGAGCCAGATCAACACCCCGGAGCATCAACCATCCTCGCGCTGGCTCGGTTTGTTCTCCAGCGATATTGCCAGATAGCGGTTGGCGCCGAGACGGTTGATCAGCAGCAGCACATTCTTCTGCTCGCTCGCCAGGGCTTGCTTGAGCTTGCCGATAGCCTCCTGGGGCGAGTTCACCGGCTGCTGGTTGATGCTCTCGATCACGTCGCCCGGCCGAATGCCGAACCCCAGAAACGCGCTGTCGTCGTCGATCGACAGAACAATCACGCCCCTGGCATTGCTGGGGATTTCTAACAGTTTGCGCCGCGCCTCAGTCAAGGGAGCGAGGTTCAAACCAATGATAAAATCTTTATTCTGGGTTTGACTTTCTCGTGGGGCGATCGCCACGATTTGCGGGCTGCTCGGCATTTCGCCGATCACCGGCCACAGCACGATCTCGGCGTTCTGCCGCCATACGCCCACCTCGGCCTTTCGACCAATAGGCGTCGCCGCGAGTGCGAAGAGCAGCTCGCGTTTCTTGCCGACATGTTGTCCGTTCACCGAGAGGATCACATCGCCTTGCGCGAACCCGGCCCGCGCAGCGGGGCCGTTCGCGGTAATGTCGGCGACGAGCCCACCTTCGGCCTTTGCCAGTCCGAAACCTTGGGCGAGTTCCGGGGTCAGGTCCTGGATCCGGACACCAAGCCAGCCACGCTCGACCCTGCCACGCGCCTTCAACTGCGCGATCACCGGTCGCGCGAGGTTTGCCGGAACAGCGAAGCCGATGCCGACCGAACCGGTATTCGGCGAATAGATCGCCGTATTGATGCCGATCACGTGACCGTCGAGATCAAAGGTAGGCCCCCCCGAATTGCCAAGATTGATGGCTGCATCGATCTGCAGGAAGTCGTCATAGGGGCCGAGGTGAATGTCGCGACCCCGTCCGGAAATGATCCCGCTGCTGACGGTGGCGTCGAGGCCAAAAGGATTGCCGATGGCCACCACCCAATCGCCCACCCGCGCGGTATCGCTGTCGCCCCAACCGACATAGGGCAATGGATGGTCCACATCGATTTTGAGAAGGGCAAGATCGGTCTTGGGGTCGCGCCCGATGATCCGGGCTGAACGCGGCTTTCCCTGTTGAACAGTAACCGTTACCTTTTCGGCGTTCTCGACGACGTGGTCCTCCGTGACGATGTAACCGTCGGGATCGATAATGAAACCCGAGCCCGTGGATTTGATCGGCATTTCCGGCATGCCAAAATACCGGCGCAATAGCTCGTCGAGCGCCGCGGGCGGCAAACCTCGGTCGGCGCTCTGATTTTTCGAGCGCCGGAGGCCCGCCGAGGCTTCTTCGCCAAGCCTCGTCCTGCCCGGTCTTTGGATCGCCGAGACATGAACGACAGCAGGCATCACGGCCTGTACGACCGGAGCCAGGCTCGGCAGCGGGACATGGTTTGGGGACAGGCTCAGTGGGTAACCTTGATCGGGCTGCGCACAGCCCGCCGACACTATAGCGAGGCCAAGCAAGAGAATTAACGCCAATCCCGCAGGGCTCGATCGGTTGTTACGCTTTCGTCGAACCGGCCGAATGATCCGCGCGTCACGCATTATGCTCTCCATCCATCGGGTGCAGAGTGACGCGGACATGAATGTTCTGCGTTGATGCAGATCAATCAACTCCATTGCAGGCAAACGGGCCTACTGGTGCGTATCGCTGGCGGGATCGGCAGGGTGATCAGCGACGACAGCTAGCCCGGCTGTGCCGTCCGATTCCCCGCCGAGAGCAATGACACACTGGCGCAGCGCATTGACAACCCGCTCCTCTTCGGTCCGGCCGATCCAGCCGAGAGCTTCCAGCTGTTTCTCGGTCTCCCTTTCCAGCCGTGCTCCGCCCGAGACCCGCAGCCGTAAGCGCGGCGCAATTCCGTGACGAACCGGCGCAAACAGAAAACCTCCCAGATGAAACCCGGTGGACCGCTGAAGCCGCATCGTCAGCATCAAAAGCGCTCGCGAAGCCCGCCGCAGAGCAACGCCGTCGCCCTCGAGACGAGCTTCGATCGCCGCTCAGAGTGCCTCATAAAGGCGCGGCACTCCGATAATCGTGGTGACTTTCGCTTCGCGCAATGCCCTCATAAGGGCGGGTCCGGTCGTGCCCTCCGGCAAAACGATCGTGGTTCCGAGGGTTGATGTGGTCAGCATCCCGACTGCGAAAAGGGTAGGCGTGGTGCAGCGGCAACGGCAGTAGCGCGCGATCGCGCAGGCCGACGACAGCCAATTGGTGCAAGGCCTCGACATTGGTTGCGATGTTACGATGCGTCAGCACGAATGCCCTCGGGGAGCCGGTCGTGCCGGAAGTCCAGGACAACATGGCCGGCGCATCATCCACCGGGATGAGCAGGTCTTCGGCTTGGTTGTTCGTTAAGGCCTGTCGCACCGTTGAAGGCGCGGTGGGCGCTTCGTCATCGACACGGAGCGCGGTGACATTATGAGCGCGCAGCATGGCGCTGCTCTCGCTGAGGTGACGCGCCGTTGTGAGGATCAGCAGGGCGTTGCTGGAATTGAGCGCCGCTTCGAACTGGTCCGGGTCTGCCAGATCGTCGATCGGCACCAGCATTCCGTCTGCCGCCAGGACGGCTAAAGCTGCGGCAATCCAGACCGACGGATTGGGCGCCCAGAGCGCGACCGCGCTGCCCTTGTCGACACCATTTTCGCGCATGCAGCGAGCCAACCGCAGCGCAGTCTCGGCGAGAGTAGCGCTGTCCCATGTCACGAGGCCGTCTTCGCCGACTGATGATGGCCGGATGCGACTCGCGCGCACTTAGCTCGCGCAATAAACGCGCGATGGTCCACGGAACAATCACAAGGCTGGCCTCCCGCTTTATCTGTGCTCAGACATACATTTTTCGCGGGATCTTG
>JBARIB010001114.1:0-9008 GCA_049799535.1 Allostellaceae bacterium
GAATAGACCCGCCGCTGCTGCGGGCCGCTCGGTGCAACCCTGCAGGTCCACGAGTTCCGAAAACAACACGCGTGACCCTGGCTCTCGTTCCGGGGTCAGCCATAGACTAGCCCTGGGCGTGCAGCACCTTGCCGCCAGCGGTCACCGGCTTTGCGGCAATCAGCACAAAGGCGATCACACAGGGCTCGGTTCCGCGGTTGACCCAATTATGAATCGTGCCGCGCTGCACCAACACGTCTCCGGCCTTGAGGTGGACGGTCGTATCGTCGAGCTCCATATTGACCTCCCCCGACATGACGACGGCGTAATCGATCGAATCCGTGCGATGGTTGCGCGGGCTTACTCCCGGAGCCAACTCGAGAATGCGAAAGATGGTCCCGTTGTCGAGTGTCGTGCAGGTCTGACGCCGGGACTCGTCTTCACCACCGTCGTTGTTGACCGGAAAACCATGCGTCGTCCAGACGACGCATGAGGTCGCGCCCGGGCGAGACGAGACCGGATTTTTGGCGATCTCGTCGATTTTGACGGTCGCCCGCCCCGAAGTGTCGTGGCCCGTGACCACCCGGCGTATCTGCAGAGCCATTGACGGCCTCCTTAGCTGATTGTTGATTGTACGGACGAACTTTTCCCATGAGCTCGAAAATCTGCAACAATCGCGTGCATGCAGCTGCGTGTCCGCTCGATCACCCACCTTGCCGAGGGCATCAACGGCTATGAGCTGGTCGATCCGCGCGGCCGCGACCTGCCGCGCTTTACAGCTGGGGCGCATATCGACCTGCGGATCGGCGGCTTTGTGCGACAATTTTCGTTGACGAGCGATGCCGCCGAGCGTCGGCGTTACTGTATTGCGGTGCTGCGCGAGGATGCCGGCCGCGGCGGATCGCGCCATCTTCACGACCACGTGCGGGTCGGCGATCTCGTAGAGGTCTCGCTGCCGCGCAATAACTTTCCCGTGGACCCAGCGGCCGAACGTCACCTCCTGATCGCGGGCGGTATCGGTATCGCCCCGATCCTGCCGATGATAACGGAATTGCAGCGCCGCGGCAGCGATTTCGAAGTGCATTATTGCACGCGCTCGCCTGAGTGCACCGCCTTCCGCAGTGAGCTTGCGCCGCTGTCGGCCGATAGTCGGCTGCGCTTTTATCACGATGATGGCGACCCGACGCGCGGCCTCGATATCGATGCGTTATTGCGCGGCCGGCGCCCGGGCACCCACCTCTATTACTGCGGCCCGGCACCGCTGATGGCTGCAGCGGCTCAAGCGGCAGCGCACTGGCCGGCGGGTACGGTGCACTGCGAGTATTTCACAACAGCGTCTAACGGCACCCTCGAAGAGGAGCGCCCGTTCCGCATCAAGCTGGCGAGGACCGGCGGCGACTATGAGGTTCCGGCCGGTGAGACGATCGTCGACGTCCTCCGCCGACACGGCGTCACCGTTAGAACCTCGTGCCAGCTCGGTTATTGTGGCGCCTGCCTGACTCCCTATCTGTCGGGCGAGCCCGACCACCGCGACCAGGTTCTCGAAGAAAACGGGCGCGATCGGTATGTGCTGATCTGCTGCTCGCGCGCAAAGACCCCGGTGCTTGAACTCGACCTATAGGATGGCCGGTCTGCCCAACCGTTTGCTTTAGTTCGGCGTCCAGGCTAGGGCGCGGATCTCGCTGAACTCTCGGCGCAATTTGGTCCAGGAGTCACCGGCATCGTGGCTGGCGAACACCTCGCCATAATGGCTGCAGGCGAGAATTCGCTCGGGGCTCGCACGATGGGTTGCGAACGACCATATTGGCGAATTGGGTTCGACCGGCAGCGGCAGCATCTGCCAGCCGCGCCCGCCATCCTTGGACCGCTGAATCGCGCCGGTGCTGCCGAGCGCGCCGTCGCCGGTGGCGACAAACAAGACGCCCGGGTCGTCGGCCTTGAGGGCTAGGCTGCGGCAATAGGGCAGACGAAAATGCTTCCCGACCCCCAAGCCCTGCCAGCTCTCGCCGCCATCGGTGCTTGCAAAGATCTCGTGCGGGGTGCTGGTTAGCACCGTCTTCGTGCCATTGATGCTGACTGCCGTGTCGTGGATGTCGGGGTCGGTCACGCCGGATACTCGCGCCCAACTTTCGCCGCCATCGCGGCTGCGCCGCACCCCATCGACTTCGATACCCGCCCACACGACGCGATGGTCGGAAGGATCTACGGTCAGAGCCGTCACGCGGGGGATGCGCACATTCGGGCACTCCTCGGCCATATCGGCCGGCAGCTTGTCCCAGTGTCGTCCGCCGTCCGTCGAGCGGAACAACGCCGCCGGGCGGGTACCCGCGAAAATAATCTCCGGGTTGGTCGGATCGAAGGCGATCTTCCACACATGCAGCGTGTTCATCGGCGAGTCGAGCCGTTCGAAATGCTCGCCGCCATCCTCGCTGCGGTAAATTCCATCGTCGGCGCCTGCCAGAATCGTCCGCGGTTGTTGGGGGTGAACCGCGAAGCCGAAGACGCGGCTTTCGGCCCACAGCCCCGTCCGCACTTGCCGCCAGCTTTCGCCGCCGTCGGGGCTAACCCAGGCGCCGGTTCCGACGGTCCCGACACAAATGCTGAAGTTATCGGCCATGGCTGTTTCCTCGAGAATTACTTACCGTGGGGTTGCTTCCCATCCGGTATGAGAAATATCGATCACCACACCATCGGGTCCGGCCCATTTCATCTCGAAATTGCGGTGGCCGCCGGCCGCCATCATATCGAGCCCCTCTTTCTCCTCGAGCCGCTGGCCCTGCGCCTGCTCCAACTTCTTTGCAGCCTCGTCAAGATCTTCGACTTCGAAGCCGAAGTGGTGGATGCCGCTGTAGTTTGGTCCGTTGGCCCCGACATCAGCGGAGTTCTCTGTCTTCCAGTTCAAGATCGCCAGATTGATGTAGCCGTCAGTCAGGAACACGGCACCGTTCGGAGCTCGCCGAATTTCTTGCATGCCAAAAGCGTCTCGGTAAAAGGCTGCGACTTTGGCGGGATCCTTTGTGGTCAGCGCGATGTGCTTGATCCGGGGCATGGGTGTTCCTCCCTCTAAAATAGACGAACGAGGATGCGCCTGTTCGGGTTTGTGGGCAAGACTAAGGCTGCAATCAGCCGCCCGGCGATCGCTAACTTCGTCGAGAGGATTTGAAGATGGTTCGGCGAGATCGGATACGAGCGCACAAGCAAAGGTTTCGGCGACAATAGTCGTCCAGCGTCCGGCAATAGCTGACGAAAACATCCCCGCTTCTCTTCGCAGTCGTTACGTCTTCTTAACCGAAATCCAATAATCTTCCGTTTACCACGCCGGCTCGGGGACCGGGCGTTAGATCTCCCGTGAACCGCAGGCGAATTCGATTTGATGCAGTTCCTCGCCAACCTCGCGCGGCGGCCTCCGTCCAACGGTCGCCTCACCCTGATCGGCGCCGCGGTAATTTTGCTGACCGTTCTCGCGGCAGCCCTGACTATCTGGGATCTGCACCGTGAGGCTATCCGGTCCTCGATGCAGCAAGTCCAGGATCTCGGTGTCGCCTTTGTCGAGCAGACATCGCGGACGTTGCAAGCGGTCGATCTCGTGCTGGATGAGACAACACGGCAAATCCAGGTTTTGCGGTTCGATACGCCCGAGCAGTTTGACCGCGGGTTGGCGAGCGAGGAATGGCATCGGTACCTGCTGGATCGGCTGAAGGGGTTGCCGCAGGCTGACGCCCTCGCACTGGTCGGGGCTAACGGCAAACTCATCAATACCTCCCGCCGTTGGCCGCCTCCGCCGACGGACTGGTCGAACCGCGACTTCGTCGAATATTTCCGGCTCCACAATGAGGCGACCAGCTTCCTGAGCAGCCCGACCAGGAGCCGTAGCGCTGGCGCCTGGACGATCTTCATCGCACGACGCGTCAGCGGGCCCGGTGCCGAATTTCTCGGCACTGTCGTCGCGGCGGTCCAAACCCATTATCTCGATGCCTTCTACAAGGCAGCCACATTGCACGACAGCGCTTCGACCTCAGAGGCACCGGTTCTGGTGGACTGGCGCCGCCAATCCATATTTATCGGGTTTGGAGCGCTTTGCACCGCGGTTGGCTTTATCGTGCTGCTTCGGGCGCTGTCGGTGCGGTTTCGCGAACTGGAGCGGAACCGGGCGAACCTTGAGGCCAAAACCGCCGAGCTGCAACGGACGGCTGATGCGCTGCGCGCAAGCGAGCGTTCTCTCATTGAAAAATCGCGCCTTCTCGAGACTACAGTGGAGCATATGGGCCAAGGGATCATGGTGGTCGATGCCGACCGCACGGTGGCGTTGTACAACCGCCGGCTGATCGAGATCATGGAGCTTCCCGAGGCGCTGATGGCCTCCCATCCCCGCTTTGATGACGTGCTCGCCTATCAGGTCCGAGAGCAGGAATACGGGTACGACGAGGCGTTAAAGGAAATTGTCAAGCTGGGAGGGGCGCTCGATGAACCGCGCACGCGGGAGCGGCGCCGCCCGAACGGCCGCAGCATCGAGTTTCGTAACGTGCCCCTTCCTGGAGGCGGCGTCGTTAGAACCTATACTGATATTACCGCTCGGAAAGCTGCCGAGGAGCAAATCGCAGCGGCGCGTCAGCAAGCCGAACAGGCGCGCGAGGCCGCGGAAAGCGCCAACCGCGCCAAGTCCGAATTCCTCGCCAATATGTCGCACGAGATTCGCACGCCAATGAACGGCATCATCGGCATGAATGGATTGCTATTGCAGACGGAGCTGACGCCGGAGCAGCGCGAGTGCGCTATTGCAGTGCGCGACAGCGCCGAAGCGCTACTGGGACTGATCAATGACATTCTCGATATTTCCAAACTCGAGGTCGGCAAGGTAGAGCTCGAAGTCATGGATTTCGAGCTTGTCGACATGGTGGAAGCAGCCGCTGCATTGCTGGCGCCCAAAGCCCATGAAAAAGGAATCGACCTCGGCGTGTTTGTGGATCCAGCCGCAAGCGGAGGCTTTCGCGGCGATCCGACGCGGCTGCGCCAGGTCCTGCTCAACCTTCTTGGCAATGCGATCAAATTTACCGATAGCGGAGGCGTATCAGTGGAGGTGAGCTCCCGCCCCGAGACGGTGGCGGGGTCGCGAAGGGTGCGTTTTGAGATCGCTGATACCGGGGTCGGAATGTCGGAGGCGATCCGCGCCAAGCTGTTCGAAAAATTCAGCCAGGCAGATAGCTCGATTACACGCCGCTTTGGGGGCAGCGGACTCGGACTGGCCATCTGCAAACAGCTGGTCGAGTTGATGGGCGGCACAATCGGTGTCGATAGCACTCTCGGTCGCGGCAGCCGTTTCTGGTTCGAGGTCCCACTGCAACCAGCGACCAATCCGACTGTCGAGCGCCGTGCATTGCCGGGAAAAATCGCGGGGTTGCGGGTCCTCGTCGTAGACGACGTTCCGATGAACCGGCGGATTCTCGTCCGCCAGCTTGCCGCCTTCGGGATAGACGCCATCTCTGCGGATGACGGGTTCACCGCGATGGCTGAATTGGAGCGCGCCTTCCGCCAGGGCAAACCCTTCGATCTGGTGGTGGTCGACCAAATGATGCCCGGTTTCTCCGGCGAAGAGCTGGCCGAGCGAATCCGCGCGACGCCGGGGCTCGCTGAGACCAAGCTGCTCATCGCCTCTTCGGCCGGGCGGCATAGTCTCTCCCCAGAAACAGCTGAAACGATAGACGCCGTGCTGACCAAGCCAGTCCGCGAGCAGTCGCTGCTCGACGCCTTTGCTCAGCTCTTCGGGTTTCCCGCATCTCGGCGGGCCGAACCGACGGCAACGCCGCCGCCACCTTTGAAAATGGCCAGGCGGCCGCTCCGGATCCTGCTTGCAGAGGACAACAAGATTAACCAGCAGCTCGTCTCAATGCTGCTGCGCAGGGCCGATCATCAGGTCGACCTGGCCGAAAATGGCGAGCTGGCGGTCGAGGCCGTGCGGAGCGGCGACTATGATGTGGTGCTGATGGATGTGCAGATGCCGATCCTTGACGGAGTCGAGGCGACCAAACGCATTCGCGCGCTCCCGCCGCCCAAGAACGGGGTGCCGATTATCGCGATGACCGCGAATGCCATGGCCGGTGCCCGTGAGGAATACCTCGCCGCGGGGATGAACGAGTATCTCTCAAAACCGATCGACACCGTGGCGCTGTTCTCCCGGCTGGATGACGCGACTGCGGGGCTCATTGAACGAGCCGCCTCTGAACCTTCGGCAATAGCTGACCACGTTCCCGCCGTCGTAGTCGATCCCGCCCGGCTCGAGCTGATTGCGGAGGTCATGGAGGGTGAACCACTGGGCGAGTTCCTCGACGTATTCCTGGTTAGTGCTGCCGAGCGGATCGGCCAAATCCGCGCCCTCACTGACAGGGGTGATTTCGGGCAGGTCGCACGCGAGGCGCATACATTGCTCGGAACGGCCGGGAATCTCGGCGCGTTGCAACTGAATCAGCTCGCCGCGGAGCTGAGATCGGCCTGTGATGCCGGCAACGATGCCCTGGCCCGGGCTCTAGCCGGAGAACTCGTCGAGGCATTGAACGCGACAACAGCGGCGATTCGCGATTGGCTGGGCGCCAAGGGGACAGCACGCGCCGCGTGAGCACAACGCGATAGGTCCAAGTGCAAATCTTGATTTGCCGTCAATTGACGCTGTTCTTCCCGTCTTTGCGACTGTTAACATTGTTTTAGAAACTGGAAGCGCCTCGGCCCTGCCGGGAAACACGTGATCGAACCACTTTTGTTGTCGAACTCGGGAGGAATACGCGATGACAGCAGCCGAAGTTGCTGGGACCGATCTTTCGGGACGTTGATCGCCGTTCACAACTACGGCGTGCGGTAGTCGCCAGTACGATCGGCTCGACGATCGAAACCGACGAAAAAAATCGCGTAGCCTGCATTGTGCCGATCAGCGGGTCCGACTGCGGGAAATAGAGCTTCGCAAAGACCAGACCCGTGACCGTGCTGTAGAGCAGGAAATCATACCACTCGATATCGACGAGGTCGACGTCGCTCCTCTCTAAGTCTTTAGGTGGTTGCCAGGCTCGGCTCGATGCGATGTTCGCGCCGGCGCGGCGGCCCGCCCGCGAGGATCTGCAGAACGCCGGCGCTGAAGCCGATCAGCACGCCGGTCTGCTCCCGTCAGGTCGAAGATCACGCCGCCGCCCCAGGCGCCGAGCGAAGATCCTACCTGATGCATTACGAACGCGATCCCGAGCAGGGTCGCCATGTACCGCGTCCCGAACATTTCGGCGACGAGACCGCTGACCAGCGGGGCGACGCTGAGCCAGAGCATGCCCATCGCCGCCGCGAACAGCAGTGTGCTTGCCGGGATCGGCGGCATCACGAAATACGCGGTGAAAACCAGCGCGCGCAGGATATAGAGCAGCCCGAGAAGGATGTGCTTGGGGTATTTGCCGCCGAGCCAGCCGGCGAGAAGGGAGCCGAGGCAGTTCATGCCGCCGATTACCGCGAGCGCTTCGGCGCTCAACGTCGGGTCCTGCCCGCAGATCGCGAGATAAGTCGGCAGATGTGTTGTCAAAAATACGAGGTTTAAGCCGCAAACGAAATAGGCGCCCGACATAACGAGAAACGGGCGGTTGCGCGCCGCCTGGCCAAGCATCTCGCGCATCGTTGTCCGCGCCGTGCCTATCCCGGGCAGCCGAGCGGCGCCACCCGCCCAAAAAGCCGCCGGCAACATCATGATTGCCAGAACCAGGAAGAACAACACGCCGATTTGCCAAGCTTTGTGGGCGAGCAAGCTCTGCGTCGTGAGCGGGACCAATAGTGTCCCGAGCGAGCCGACGGCCGCCACGACCCCGAGGATCTTGCTTCGCCGCTGCTCCGGGATCGCCCGGGCGACCGCAGTCATGGCCAGTGAGGAGGCAGTGCATGACAGCGCCACCCCGATAAACCCACCGGAGACGATCAGCGCCGGCGCGCCGCCGGCTGCCGCCATCACGCCGAGCCCGACAACGTAAATAACAGCGCCGGCCATCATTGTGACGCGGAGCCCAAATCGGTCAGCGAACGCGCCGACCGGGGCCTGCGAAAGACCCCAGACGATGTTTTGCACTGCGACGGCCACTGTGAAATCGGTCGCCGTGAGCGCCAGGTCCCGAGTTATCGGGGTCAGAAAAAGGCCCAGGCTCTGGCGGATTCCCATGCCGAGACTGAGCAGAATCGCGGCTCCGATTAAAATCAGGCGGGTATGGCCAAAACGGCCGCGCGATATCAGCGATGTTCCGCGTTGTGCTTAGGTGGCGAGATCAGGTTAGATTCCGAACCCCGGAAACGGCGATCATCGGCCTTCGTCCTGGGCGATCAAGGATTTCTTCGCCTGTGCTGGTCTGCCCCGCTGCTTGCGAATAGCCGCAGTAGGGCAAGCAAACCGCTTCGGAATTAACCTTTAATCCACAAAACAGGTGGTGTGGCTCGAACCGGTCGAGACTTTCTAGTTAACCATATTTAGTCGGAAAATTTGCTCTCTACTTGTCAGTCACCTCCCGGTTAAGTATAGGCCCAACAAGCGACGATGACAGCCTGCCATCAAAAGCTCACGGGGAGGGGCACGGGGAGGGGAATGCCACAGACACATCTGAGTCATAATCTTCAGCATCCATTCGCACAGCATCGGGCACTTCATGTCTAAGGACGAGTTGCCGCCGCCGAATACGAAGAGGTGGGTAGTACGCCGTAAGGCGGCCATACTCGTTGCTGTACGACGCGGGGCAATCACAATAGAGGAAGCTTGCCGTCGTTATAGGCTTTCCGAGGAAGAATTTCTTGCGTGGCAACGCGCGTTTGAAGCCGAGGGGTTGCCGGGACTTCGCGCTACTCGCCTGACGGCCTACCGTAACCGGCATCCGAGGCCGACCGAGCACGGCTGCTAACCGCCGGGCGGCTTGCTGAGGCCGAAGCAGGGGACGAGCGAACATCACTCGAAAGAGGCTCGGCTCGAGCCCCGATTTGACGCCTTTTGGACAGATAAGTTTCAAGCGGCCGCCATTAGCCTCTGACCA
>JBARIB010001115.1:0-3926 GCA_049799535.1 Allostellaceae bacterium
ACTGAGGGCTGCGCTGGCGTGGTCGACGGCGTCGACGCTGCGACCCACAGAACAGCAGTCCATAACCCTGTCACTACTGCGCCCGCAACCAAGAGGCGGCGCCATGCGGCGACCAGCAACATCGCTCAGTTGGTCAGCATGCCGGCCTTCAGCGTAGCCACGTCGTGGCGCAGCATCTCGATGTAGCTATCCGCCTCGCCATCCTTGGGAGAGAGTGCATCCCCGTAAAGAGTGCCGCCGATGACGGCTCCGGTTTCGCCGGCGATGCGCTGCGTGGCTCGCGGATCGGTTATGCTGTCGAGGAACAGCGCCTTGACGCGGCTGGCCCGGATTTGTTGCGCCAGCTTCGCCAGTTCCGCCGCCGAGGGCTCGCTCTTATTGGTCCAGCCGTTCACTGCCAGTAATGTGATGCCGTAGGCATTGGCGATGTATTGCAGCGAATCGTGCGAGGCCAGCGCCCGCCGCTTGTCCGCCGGCACCCCGGCGATCTCCTTGCGCGCCCAGTCGTCGACCGCCTGGATCTCCTTCGTATAGGCCGCCGCGCGGGCCCGGTATTCCGTAGCGTCGGCCCGATCGAGACGCACCAACGCCGCAGCAATGTTGCGCACGTAAATGATGCCATTACGCGGATCGAGCCAGGCGTGCTGGTCGATCGCGGTGGGAAGCTGCCGGCCGGAAACCGGATGCTCCTCCTCTGCGGTCAAGGTCCGCACATTGCGGGAGACCACCACCTTCGCACCCGTGAAGTGCGCCTGCTTGAGCAGCGGCTCCAACCACGGCTCGAACTCTTCATTGAGATCGTTGATAAACACGGCGCGAGCCGCGGCGACGGTCGCGACATCGGCTGCGGTCGGCTGGTACAACTCGCAATCCCCGCCGGGGCCGACGATGGTTTTGATGTCGATCCGATCGCCGCCGACATTGGCGAGCATATCGGCGATCACGCTGAAGCTCGCTACCACCGGGATCCGGTCCGCGGCTCGTGCCGGGCCCGTCAGCAGCAGCGCCGCGAATACGACAAACCAACAAAGCATCAAGCGCTCCTCCCAATCATCGGCGCCAGGCGCGGCAACGCGATGGCAACAGCGAGCGAGATCCCGAACAGCAATCCCGCCGCCAGCACGATCGCCGGACCAGAAGGCAGATTGACGTGATAGGAGACGAGCAGCCCCGCGACCGACGCGGACAGCCCGAAGCCGGTCGCCAGCGCCATCGACCCCGCCGCGCCCAATCCCCAGCAGCGCGCCGCCGCAGCCGGCAGCAACATCGGTCCCACCGCCAACAGAGTGCCGAAGGCCTGGAAGCTCGCCACCAGCGCCAGCACCACCAGCGTCGAGAACACCGCTCCGTACGGCGCGCGCGCACTCACTGCGCGAAGAAACGCGGGATCGAAAGCACCTACTGCCAGCGGCCGATACAATGCTGCGATCACAAGCACGGTCACGCTGCTCACTGCAGCAATCTGCAGCAGCGCTCGCCGGTCGATCGCCAACACGGTGCCGAATAGCACTCGCATCACGTCGACATTGCTGCCCCGCCACGCCACCAAAACTACGCCGAGCGAGAGTGCAACCAGATAGAACGCAACGAGCCCGGCATCGCGCCGCGCCCCTCCGCGTGTGATCAGCCCGCCCATCGCCGCGACGGCAAGTCCGGTCGCCAGCCCGCCCAGCGACAGCCACAACGGCGACGGCCCGGCGTAGAGAAACCCAACCGCCGCGCCGGGCATCACCGCATGACCGAGCACCTCGCCATCGAGGCTCATCCGCCGCAACACCAGCAACGTTCCGACCGCCCCGTTCATCAGCGCCAGCGCCAGGCAGGCCACGAGCGCCGCGCGCATGAACGCGAGGGTCGCGAACGGCTCGACGATCAGCGCATACAAGGACATCACGCCGCCATCGCCGGCAATGCCGTCTCGGTCGCACCCCAGGCGAGGCAGCGCCGCGCCAATACCAATGTCTCGGGAAAGCGTGCCTGCACCAGGCCGAGATCGTGCACTACGGCGATCACGGTCCTGCCCTCCTGATGCCATCGCGTCACCTGATCGAGCAGCACCGGCATGGTCTGCGCATCGATCGCGGCGAATGGCTCGTCGAGCAGAATAATCACAGCATCCTGCAGCACGAGTCGCGCGAACAGGGCCCGCTGAAGCTCGCCCGCCGAGATCTCGCCAATCGGCCGTCCCAGCCGTCCCGTCAACCCCGCCGTCTCCGCCGCCGCCGCCGCCCGCGCGCGCAGAGCCTTCCCCGGCGAGCGGAATGCGCCGAATTCCCGCCACCCGCCGAGGGCGATCAGCTCCGCCACGGTAAGCGGATAGTCGCGATCGATCACCGCAAGCTGCGGCAGATACGCCAAACGTTGCCGCGCCGCACAATTCACCACCCCACCGGCCAATCGCACCACACCCGCGATCGCCGCCAGCAGCGTGCTCTTGCCCGCCCCGTTCGCCCCGACAACGGCAGTCAAGCTGCCCGCGACAAACTCTCCGCTCACCGCTTCCAACGCGACGCGCCGTCCGTAGCGCACGGTCACGTTGTGCAAGATTACGCGGCCATCAGCTCCCATGTATCCGACGGAGCAAAACCATGCCCCTCCTGAACCGGCCTGCCACGCAGGCCTACAGCAGATTTCGAGCAACCGGCGTTGCTCCACCGCTGGCGGGATGCCCCTGGCGCCGGCAACCCGGAAGCGTCCGAAGAAACACGGCGTCGGTCTCACGATAGAGCTGGTGTACTCTCGCCGAATACGTCATTCTGATGGCAAGTTTACCATCGCAACCGAACTGCAGCACCAGGAGGGGAGGAGCAGCCATGAGAATCGCCGGACTAGCTGCATTCGTGGGAATCGTGGCCTTGTCGCTGCTGGTGCCGTCGGTACCCGCCGCGGCCGCCGACTGCAAGGCTCTCGTCAAGCCGTCGCCATTTGGTCCGGAGGACCAGACCGGCGCCACCAACCGCGTCACTCCCGCGGTCACGAAGGCCGCCGCCGCCGAGATCCAGACCGGCGTCGTGACCTCGATGTCCAACGTCCTCGTCGACGGCATACCGCTCTTCGGCACCCGCTTCAGCAAGACCATCTTGAGCAGCTTCGCCATCACACCGGGCGCCGAATATGGCAACAACAAGCTGACCTACATGGAGGACACTTATCTGAGCCAGAGCCATGTCGGTACCCATATCGACGGCGTGGGCCACATCGGCATCCAGGACTGCTATTACAACCAGACGCCGATGGGGAAATACGTCACCCAGAACTATATGAAGCGGCTCGGCCTCGAAAACATGAAGAGCTTCGCCACCCGCGGCGTCATCATCGACATGGTCAAGGTGTTCCAGGCGGCCGGCAAGCTGAAGTCCAACCCAGCCTGCAAGAGCCCCTGCCTCGACGGCGGCACGGTGATCACGGTACCCGACCTGCAGGCCGGCTTGAAGATGTACAACGTGACCTTGCGCGAGGCCGATGCGGTGTTCCTCCACACCGGCTGGGAAGATCTGTTCCTGCAGTGGCCGGCGCAGAACGCGACCTACAACAAGAGCGAACCGGGGATCGGCGAGGCGGCGGCGGAGTGGCTCGCAGCGCAGAAGGTGATCCTTGTCGGCGCCGACACCTGGGCGGTCGAGGTGATCCCGGGCGAAGAGGAGAGCATCGCCTTCCCGGTGCACAAAACGATGATCACCGACAATGGCATTCACCTCGTCGAAAACGTGCGCACCGACCTGATGGCGGCCGAAGCCGCAAAGACGGGGAGGGCCACCTTTTTCCTGAATTTGACGGTGCCAAAGGCGGTCGGCCTGACCGGCACCTTTGTCAACATCGAGGCGATACAGTAGCGGGATAATGCCGGGGTGAGTGGTGCGGCGCCGGTTTTTCCTCGCCGGACTGCTCGCCTGCGGCCTGGGTCCCGCCAGCGCAGCAGGGGCCGA
>JBARIB010001116.1:0-3245 GCA_049799535.1 Allostellaceae bacterium
CGTAGGGGATTGCGTTTCATCTCGAAAACCCTCCGCGTTTGTGCCCGCTAAGGATGCTCTTCGGCGCGCGCGGCTGGCTGTGAAAACTTCCGAAGATTTCCGAAAACGGGGACGCCAATCGTGTCACCGGATACCGCGGCCGGTGGTATACTCTTGAGCCTCGAACTACCAAGAACCGCTTCAAGGAGGAAGGGTATGAGCGGCGAGGAAGCGGTCGAAGAGCTTCTCTTCGATGGCCTCAAGCTTAACCGGCGGGGCCTCTTCCGCTTGGATCGGACAGGAAGGGCCGTACCTGTCGCACTCGGCTCGCGCGCGTTCGATCTGCTCTTGCTGCTCGCCAGGCATGAGGGCGCCTTCGTCTCGAAAGGCGACCTGATGGCAGGAGCCTGGCCCGGAATTGCGGTCGAGGAAAGCAATCTGACGAAGCAGATCTCGGCGCTGCGTCGCGCGCTGGATCGGAACCCGGAGATTGACAGCTGCATTCGAACGGTCCCTGGCCGCGGATACCGTTTTGTCGCGGCGGTGACCCGGACCGGCCAGCCCACGGCGGTCGCACCGTTGCCTGGCGTTCGCGAACAGCCGTCGATCGCGGTGCTGCCGTTCCAGAATCTGACCGGTGACCCCGAGGAAGATTATTTTGCCGACGGAATTGCCGAAGACATTACGACCGCAATCGCACGTTTTCCCTGGCTCTTCGTCGTCGCTCGCAGTTCCTGCTCGGCCTATAAGCACAGAGCCGTTGACGCGCGGCGGGCGGCGCGTGAACTGGCCGTGCGCTACGTGCTCCAAGGGTCGGTCAGAACCGACGGCAACCGGGTGCGCATTAGCGGGGAGCTGATCGACGCGATAACGGGGCGGCATATCTGGGGCGACCGGTTCGACGGCACTCGAGGCGCGATCTTCGCCTTGCAGGATCGGGTGGCGGCCGCGGTCGTCGGCGCGATCGAACCGCGGCTGCGGCTTGCCGAGATTGAGCGCGTGAGCCGAAAGCCGGTTGGAAATCTCGATGCGTACGACCTCAACCTCCGCGCATCGGCGCAAATGTCAAAAAGAACCGAACGGGGCCTCGCTGAGGCCGTCCGGCTCCTGCACCAGGTGCTCAAGCTCGATCCCGACTACGCGCCAGCGATGGCCCAACTTGGCTACTCGCGGCTGCTGCAAATGACGCGGCATTGGATCGCGCCTTCTGGGTCTGAGGTTGACGAGGGGGCTGAGATCGCGCAGCGGGCGATCGCAGAAGCCAGGGACGACCCTCAGGTGCTCACGGCTGCCGGTCACACGCTGGCCTTCTTCCTCGGTGACACCGAGGTCGCGCTCGGCGCGTTCGACCGCGCGATCGATCTTAATCCGAATTATGCCCACGTCTTCGGCCAGCGGGCGATGATCCTGGCCTGGCTCAATCGGCCCGAGGACGCGATCGCGGCCGCGCAACAGGCAATCGACCTCAGCCCGTACGATCCCGACAGATTTGTCTGCTCGGTGGCGCTGTCATGGGCGAATTTGGCCGCCGGCCGCTGTGAAGAGGCGTTACTTTGGGCCAACCATGCGTTGCGAGAAAATACCGGGGCACCCGCGGTTCGTCTGAAGCTGAGCCTCTGCGGCCATCTTGGGCGGCGTGACGAAGCGAAGGCGTGCCTGCGGCTCTTGCGGGAAGTTCACTCCGAGCCGACGGTCGCCGCCGTAAAACGGGCCTTGGGACAGGGCAAGTCTGCAGGAGTCGTCGCCCGCCTCATCGAAGGACTGCGCATGGCCGGCCTGCCAAGGGGGTAAGCCCTTGACAGGCGTGCTCCTGCCAGCGCGGCGGGCTGCCCGACGCCGAACGGGCCTATCTGACCGGCAATGTCGAGGACATCGATGATTTCTCGGCCTGCCAGATCACCCGCAAGGAAGACTGGGTCGATCTCTATGCCAAGCCGTATTACTTCGGCTGCGAGGCCGACGACCGGATGAACGCAACCGCGTTCGGCCGCAACAACCCGTTCGAGTCAAAACTCAATGCGATCTTCAGCTCGGACATCGGGCATTTCGACGTGATCGACATGCGCCATCCATTGCCCGAGGCCTACGAGCTGGTCGAGGACGGCCACATCACCGCCGAGGATTTCCGCGCCTTCACCTTTGCCAACGCGGTCAAGCTGTGGGGTACGCAGAATAAGCACTTCTTCGAAGGCACCCGCGTCGCCAAGGGAGCCGCCGCCATCCTCGCCGCGGCGCAAACCCCCACCCTCGCCGCCGCCGAGTAATTTTTGGTGGGGCAGTGCCGCCAACTGGCGGCGCTGGCCCGATGATCAGTGCTCGGGGGCTTGCTCCCTTGCCAACTCCTCGCAGCAGGCCTTTTCCAAAGGCCGCAAGTCGTCATGCACGACGCGCCATAGCACATCGTAGGCAACCCGCTCGTACTCATGGCGGAGTACGTTGCCGATGCCCGCGACCTTTGCCCACGGGATTTCCGGGTGCCTGGCTTTGAGCTCATCGCTCAAATGCCGGCTCGCCTCAGAAATGATTTCAATGCCCCGCTCGACCAACCACTGCTTGCGTCGGTCGGATTCCAAGCTCTGGAGCGTCACGCCCGCCAGCTCACTGCAGATAAGCTCGATGGCCTCGATGATGTCAGTGAGGCGCGCGATCTGCGAGGGCGCTCGCATCAGAACACTTGCAGCGCCGAGGCCTCTATCCGCTCGCGGAGAACCGGGTGCAAGCTGCGCCGGGTCATGATGTCGGCTTTGCGCCCAAGGATTCGAGCGGCTGCGTCTTTCACGTCCATCAACTCGAAAAGCCCGAGAGAGCCTTCAGGATGGTCAAAGAAGAGATCGACATCGGAGTCTTCACGTGCCTCGCCTCGCGCCGTCGAGCCGAACAGGTAGAGATGCTCGACGCCGAGCCGCTTCAACTCGGCTTCGTGCTGCTTGAGCTTGGTGACCGCTTCGCTGCGTTCCATCGTTCTTCTCTTATTTTGAGCATAGCACAAACAGTACCCCCGCTAAATGCAGGCCCGCGCGACGGTAAGGTTTCTGGAACCCCGAAGTCGATCGGGGCCGGCGCGAATGATCGAAGGTCGGCATGTTCGGCAGCAAACATGGCCCGCAAGGTCCCGGCGGCCGCCGCCAACGACCCGGGCACGGCGCGTTTTGCGGTGTGGTACGACGTGCTCGGCCTCGACAGCGAGTATGATTACGACCCGGTCTGGGCGAAATGCGTCGCGCTCGGCCTCGCGCCACATTGCCTCGAGCAACCAGGGCCTGCGC
>JBARIB010001117.1:0-3258 GCA_049799535.1 Allostellaceae bacterium
GGCCGCCGTCTCGGCCTCGTTCTCGGCGATATAGACAGCGCGGGCAACGCCGACCTCCATCGGGTTGTACGGTCGGCCTAGCGCCGTCACCTCGTTGCGGAATTGAGCGACCTGATCGAGGGTCTCCTTGGCGAGCGCGTGCTGCCCGAGCAGCATGTTATAGCCACGCCGGACGACCTCGCTGACCGAGTTTGCACTGCCGGCCCCCATCCAGAACGGCGGGTGCGGCTTCTGCGCCGCCGGCGGCTCGACAACGATGTCATCGAATTGCCAGTACTTGCCCCGATGCGAGAACGGCATCTCGGCAGTGAAGGCCTTGGTGAGGACTTCCAGGGCTTCCTCGAAGCGTGGCTCGGCCTCCTCCAAGGGTATGCAGAACCCGGCGAATTCATTGTGCCGGTACCCTTTGCCGATCCCGAAATCGAGTCTGCCGCCGGACAGAAGGTCCAGTGTGGCCGCCTGTTCGGCCAATAGCACCGGGTTGTGCCAAGGCAAGACCAACACCGCCGTGCCGAGCCGCAAATGCTTGGTGCGAGCGCCGAGCCAAGTCAACAGATTGAGGCTCGCCGACACTTGGCCAAAGCCGGTAAAGTGGTGCTCGACAAGAAAGGTGCTGTAATAGCCGAGCGCTTCGGCTTCGACATTGTTGTCGATGAAATCGCGGAAGCCCTGGCTGCTGTCGGTGTCGGGCCCGCTGCGGCGCGCTTGCGCGCTGCCGAAAAGTCCAAACCGCATGATGTCTCCTCGGTGAAATTGTAGCTAGTGCAGCCGCGGCATCACTTTTTCACACAGCAACTGCAGTGAGCGCGTCATCGGTTGCGGCGGGATCAACGCACCGAAATTGAGCTCGGCCAAGATACCGTTAAGCCCTAGTTCCTCGCGGAGTTGCTGTAGTCGGTCGGCGACGAATTCGGGACCCCCAATGATCACCATGTCGCGCATGACCTCTTCATACGAGATCGTGCGCACCGTCGCCGCCTCGGCGGCGCGGCGGCGATTGGGCGAACCCTCCAGCCGTGTACTCAGAGTCCGGTAGCCGTACATAATGCTCTCTTCGGCCTCCTCGCGCGCCTGCCGATCGCTATCGGCAATGTGCAGGGTCAGCCGCAGATAGACCTCGCCCTCGCCGGGATGGCCGGCTTCTCGGTAAGCTTGGCGATAGGCGGCGAGATCGGGCGCCAATCCCGACAGTGAGCCGCTGCGCACCGCCACAAAGATCGGATAGCCGGCCTCACCGAGCGAGGGAAAGGTTTCCTCGCTGGCGGCCGCGACGCGGATCGGCGGGAACGGTTTTTGATAGGGCCGCGGCACGGCCGACGCATTGTTGAAGCTGTAATACTTGCCTTCGTAGGAGAAGCTCGGCTGCGTCCACGCCCGCTTGACGATCTCCAATGTCTCGAGAAACCGCTGGCGGCTCTCCGAGTAGGGCACTCCATAGGCGACATATGACCTGGGGTTGCCACTGCGCCCGACCCCGAAAAGCAGCCTTCCGCGACTCATCTGGTCGATTGTCGCGGTCTCTTCGGCAAGGCGCAGCGGATGGCAGAGCGGCAATACTTGCACGCCAGTGCCGATCTTGATGCGACGCGTGCGCGCAGCAATCGCGCTGGCGACGGTCAATGGCGCCGTCAATACCGAGCGGCGGGGCTGCTGGTGAATTTCAGCGAGCCAGATCGCGTCGAGCCCCCAGCGATCGGCGGCCTCGATTTGCGCAAGCGCCTCCTCGAATGCCTCTGCCGGGGACTGTTCGGGCCGGCAGTGGAATTCATGGTAGACGCCGATCTCCATAGGACACTTCTCCTTCTCACACGCAGCGCGAGAACGGTAATTTCGAACCGTCCATTCTGCAAATACCGTTTTCTGATCATCGCGATGCCAATTCGGCATGGCAGCCGCCGCGAATTCTGGATTGACCTCCGCCGTCATGGTGGGGCGAAATCGCGGTATGGAACTGCGCAGCCTCCACTACTTCGTGCGTATCGCCGAGCTCGGCAGCATTACGCGCGCGTCAGCGCATCTTCAGATTGCTCAACCGGCGCTGACCCGGCATCTGCAGCGATTGGAAAATGAGCTCGACGCGCCCTTATTTACTCGCGCCAACCGCGGCGTTCGGCTGACCGAAGCCGGCCATAAATTCCTCGAGAGCGCCCAGCGCATCCTGCGCGACGTCGAGCGGGCCGGCGACGAGATCCGCGCCCATAAGGCTCACCCCAGCGGCAAAATCGTGCTGGGTGTAACCCCGACCTTGTGCCCGGTCGTGGTCCCGGAGCTTTTTGGCCGAATGCGGCGGCATTATCCGATGATCGAGCTCAAGGTCGTCCATGCGGGGACGGTTCGACTGGAGGAGTTTGTTATCGACGGCCGCGTCGATATCGGGCTTTTGGCCGAGATTCCGCGTAGCCGGCTGATTCTTTCTGCGCGGCTCGCCGAGGAAGAGATGGTGCTGGTTACCAAGCCGGGCAGCCGACCACGGCAGATTGTGTCGCTCGAGGAGCTGAGCCGGACGCCGCTCATCCTCGGCGACGGATTGCGGGCGGCGATGGACACGCTGCTTGCGGGCCATCGCGTCGAATTGCAAGTCGAGACCGAGCTCAACGATCATGAGACGATCCGGCTGATGGTGCAGCAGGGTGTCGGGGCGTCGATCCTGCCGCATTCTTCGGTTTACCGGGAATCCATGCGCGGACTGGCAGAGGCGCATCGCATTACCGTCGACGGAATATTCCGAACGCTCGCGCTGGGCGTCGCCGCCAACCGCAACACTTCATCGGCGCGCGAAGCCGTCGCCGAGATTGTCACACAGGTGGTCTCGGATATCGAGGCGGAGGGCAAGTTGCGTCCCGGCCTTGAACACTCGGATGTCCCCTCCCCTTCCCTCCCCCGCTCGCGGCAGAGGGCCAGGATCGGGGCCTAACCTAAGGAGGAGCCGAATGCAGATCGTCGATTCACAGATCCATATCTGGGAAAACGCCAGGATGTCAGCGCATCATCGGCAGATCCCGACCTACTCGATGGACGATGCCCTGAAGGAGATGGCCGAGGCCGGGGTCGATGCGGCGGTCATCCATCCGCCCAGCACGCTCGGCGAGAAGGTCAACGAGCTGGCGGTCGAAGCGGTTAGAAAGCATCCAGACAAATTCTGCATTCTCGGGCATTTCGACCTGCAAAGCCCGGATCGCGAGAACATTGTCAAGACCTGGCGCCAGCGCCCCGGGATGCTCGGCTTCCGCTTCACATTCAACCAGCCGCACCAGCAGA
>JBARIB010001118.1:0-1719 GCA_049799535.1 Allostellaceae bacterium
CCGACCATGACCATGTCGGTGACGCCCATCGCCATCTGCGCGAGATTGGCCGCAGCGAGCGGCGCCGCGAGCGCAAGGGTCGCCCGCAGCTCCGCGCCAACCGGTGATCTCGCCACTTCGCGGCATCTCTGGTCGATCAAATCGACGGGCTTCATGCCTCTCTCTCCTGCGCCATAGCGAGGCCGCCGCTTTCCGAGAGAGGCCCTAAAAAGGAAGGGCCCCGACCGGTACCGGCGGGGCCCCGTATCGCCGCGTACTCTTCCTGTTCAGCGCACGCGCATACCTGCAGGCCCCACGGCGCCACCGCGCGAGGTGATGAGCATCATGGGGCTACGGAACGAGTGGTTCATGCGCGGCTTTTAGAGCAGGAATCGAGAGGCGTCAATAACCGGCCTGAGGCTTCAGGCGGGATGGAAGACGAGCGTTCTCAGTTCGATACTTTCGCGCGGCCGCGCATCGGGAGGCGTGGTCGGGTCGGTGAACGAAGTGTGCGGCATGAAACGGGCCGGGATGTCGGTCTTGGTGTCGGCGATCTTCAACAGCAGCACTTCGTCGCGGCGCATCTCGGGTACATAAAACCATTGATGAGCCGGGTTGTAGGCTACCGAATAGGTCTCGCCAACGCGGTTGCGATAGACGAGGTCCGAAGGAACGAGGTCGTCGGGAGCGACGGTGCGGGAATCGCAGACCGCAAGCGGGGCGTCCTGCAGTGGGCTGAACAATGGCCGCCACATATTGATGACCTGCACGCGGCCCTTCAGCAATTCCTCGGCCTCGTCGGGCAGCAGATCCCGGACTCGCTGCGGGCCGGACTTCGCAGTGTGATCGACATGGACGCGGGTTGCCGGCTGGCGCGGCCCGCCTGAAGTGCGATCCCTGAGCCCAGAGACGCGGCGGCGCTGCAGATGGTCGAAGATGAAAACGCGGCTGGCGCCGGTCACATCGGCGATAAAGCGTTCCGCCTCAGGGTAGTAGACCCGGCGCACCTCATCGTCGTCCCAAAAATCCTGCACCGCGCTGCGCTGTTCGAGCAGAGCAAAACCCTGCGTGTCGAGCCCGAGCTCCGACGAGATCGGCCGCAGATCATGGATGCGCATCGTATGCGGATCATAGGCCATGTTGGAGCGCCGCTCGCCGGCATCGGTCTCATAGGCGTAATAGCGCGGACGCTCAGTCATCGGGCCGAGATAGTTCAGTTCGCCCTCGACATAAGGTAGGCTCTCGAAATTACTCATGTGCGGTCCTCCTGATGAATTGTAGGGAAGGGTGGATTGTCCAGTGATGCTCAGAACAGCGGGTACCTAAAAAATTCCGGCGGGACATCCTGTGCCGCGGATTGCGCCAACGCGAGTATAGCGCGGCGCAACCGTCTGCCGATAGCATCGGCCGCTATAGCAAACAGCATATCACTCCCTCCAGAAAGGCTTGTTACTGAGGAATTCGGCATCGGCTCGCGTTAGCCCGATATCCCGGAGCGTCCGATCGTCGAGCTTGGCAAGCTCAGCGCGTTCGTTGGCGCGCCGCCGCCATTCGCGCAAGACGCTGACGAAATGCCGTCCTGCATCGCTGACTACCTGAACGGCGTCGTTCCGCCGAACCGGCCGACGAGGCTGATACCAATGGATTGCAGCCATGTGAAATCTCCTAATGCCGGCAAGCTCTGATGACGCGCTTGCCCGGTCTTCACTTGCAGATAAGTGGCTGCGATATGATATGACC
>JBARIB010001119.1:0-2620 GCA_049799535.1 Allostellaceae bacterium
TCGAAGGCACGTTCAACATGTGCCAGGCTTTCGCCCGTGCCGTGAGGCAAGCGCAAACACAAGCGGCAATCGTGAACCTCAGCTCTGCGGCCGGGATCAGGGGCGTGCCCAACCGCCTCCCCTATGCGGCATCGAAGTACGGGATCGTGGGGATCACCCAGACGATGGCATTGGAGCTCGGACCGCTCGGCATCCGCGTCAATGCCATCGTGCCAGGGATGATCCGTACGCCGATGACGGCGGTCATGTTCGAGAACCCCGAAAACGTGCAGCGGATTCGCGCGGCTCATCCCATCGGTCGCGAAGGTCAACCCGAAGAGGTCGCGGCAGCGATATCCTTCCTCCTGTCCGACGATGCCAGTTTCATCACCGGTGTGGCTCTTCCGGTGGATGGCGGTTCGACTGCGGGTATTCGGTCACACTAAAACAACCTGCCTCCGGCCTTTCGAGCCTGCTCTTAGTGTCTGTCAGACAACAAGCGCATCACTTTAGCTGCAAAGGGCGGTCATGTCCGGGCTTGGAACAAGGCCGTGCATGACGGCATAAAAATCTGAGCGGTTGTTCACCGCCAGACCGGCAATGTCGCGCGCCGCCCTATGCAACCTGGTACCGCTGCTGGCTCGTAGCCCTCCGGCGGTGCGAAATTTCGCAACACGGCCGGGAGTCCGATAACCGGCTTCTGGAAAATTTACTCGATGACCTCGTCGGCGCGAGCGAGGATCAACGGCGGGATCGTCAGGCCGAGCGCCTTGGCGGATTTGAGATTCACGACCAGCTCAAATGTGGTCGGTTGCTCGACCGGCAGATCGGCCGGCTTCGCGCCCGCGAGAATCCGACCGACATAAGCCCCAAATCGGCGATACATGCCGGCAAAGCTGGGTCCATAGCTGGCCAGGCCGCCCGCCGCGGCGAATTCACGCCACTCATACATCGCTGGAACGATATTGCGTGCCGCTAGCGCCACCAGCTGGTCGCGCCGGTCGAAGAAAAATGCGTCGTTGCCGACCAGAAGCGCGCCGGCGTGCAGTTGGGCGAGGGAAGCGAAGGCGGGCTCGAATTCGCCCTCGGTACCGGCCTTCACGATACCGAGCTGCACCCCTCTCGCCCGCGCAGCTTCCTGAACGTCTCGGATGATGCGCTCGGTCCTCGAATTGTTAGGGTTCACGAGCAGGGCGATCACCCTGGCCTCAGGAACCAGCTCAGAAAGCAGATCGAGTCTCTTGGGATTCAGTTCGGCAGTGAGGATGGTGACGCCCGTGAGATTGCCGCCCGGTCGGGCAAAACTGGCGACCAGGCCTGTCTCGACCGGATTAACGCCGGTTTCGAAAACGACCGGAATCGTCGCTGTCGAGTTTTTAACTGCGAGTGCCGCAGAAGTACCGCCGCTGGTCGCGATCACATCGACTTTGCGGCCGACGAGGTCGGCGGCCAATGCGGGCAGCCGATCATAGCGTCCCTCTGCCCAGCGGTATTCGATAGCCACGTTTTGGCCCTCGACGTAGCCGGTTTCGCTTAGACCCCCAAGGAACGCGGCCACAAACGGCGCAAACGGACCGGGCGAGGTGACGCCAAGGAAGCCGATCACCGGCATCGCCCTCTGCTGAGCGCGGAGCGCGAGCGGCAACGCCCCCGCGGCACCGCCGAGAAGAGTGACGAAATCCCGTCTCTTCATTCGATCACCGCTTCGTCGCGAGCGAGCCAGCGTCGTGGGAGATTCTACATCTGGCAGGTTAGGGATGCGCGCGGAATCCTTCTTTGTCGCATAAAGTCTCTCTGGAAAGCCGGTGGCGTTGCAGAAGCTTTGATTTTGCACCCTCGATTAGCCGGCGAGGAGGCCGCCATCGACTGTCATGGCATGACCCACCATGAAGTTCGCGGCTGGGCTGCAAAGCCATACCACGGCAGCGGCGATTTCTTCCGGTTCTCCGAAGCGTCCGATGGGTTCTTGCGCCACCATCCGCCTCCCGATTTCCGGATCGTAATTCTTCGTGACGAAGGCTGCCATCGGCGTGTTGACCATTCCCGGGCAGACCGCGTTGATGCGGATGCCTTGAGCCGCGTAGTCGAGAGCCGCACTCCGTGTCAGACCGATCACCGCGTGCTTGCTCGCAGAATAAGCGCTGCGTCCTCTGGAACCCTTCAAGCCGCCGATCGAAGAACAATTGACAATCGCGCCGCTTCCCTGCGCCATCATCTGGCGAAGTTCGCCCTTCATGCAGTTCCACACGCCGCGCAAGTTGACGTTCATCACGCGTTCGAATTCGTCGTCGCTGGTTTCCAGAAGCGCGGCAGCCTCGGAATTCACGCCGGCATTGTTGAAGGCTGCGTCGAGCCGCCCATAGGTGCTGACGGCGCGCTCGATCATCGCCTCGACCTGAGCGGTATCCGTCACGTCACAGGTGACGCCAATGGCGTTGTGACCCGCAGTGCGCAGGCCCTCGGCCGCCTTGCCGACCCTTTCCTCGTCGCGATCGGCAAGGACCACGGACGCGCCGGCCTTGGCGAAGGCCTCTGCCGTCGCCAGGCCAATGCCGCCGCCAGCTCCGGTCACGAGCGCCACTTTTCCATCGAAAGCTGTAGTCATCCGACGTCGACCAAAGTAGTGGTACGGATCAGACAC
>JBARIB010001120.1:0-1991 GCA_049799535.1 Allostellaceae bacterium
TGCGCAACGTCCAGACATAAGGGCTCGGCTGGCGCGCCGGGCTCCTTCGTGCGGTCAAGCACCGCAATGCAGCGCGCACTTGGCGGAAGAGCGCCGAGAAAATCCTTTGCCGACCATGGCCGGTAAACAAGGACCTGCAGCACGCCGACGCGTTCGCCCCGAGTAATGAGATTGGCGACCGTCGCCCGCAAGGTCTCGGCGGCCGAACCCATCACGACCACAACCCGCTCCGCCTGTGGGTGGCCGTCATACTGGAACAGGCGGTACTGGCGGCCGGTCAGTGCGGCAAATCGGTCCATCGCGCGCTGCACGATGCCGGGCGTTGCGAGGTAGTACGGGTTTACCGTTTCCCGCGCTTGAAAGAAGGTGTCAGGGTTTTGGGCGGTGCCGCGAATGACAGGCCGCTCGGGGCTCAGGGCGCGCTGGCGGTGCGCACGGACGAGATCGTCGTCGATCATGGCCCGGATCTGCTCGTCCGATAGCATCACGATCGTATTCACCTCGTGCGAGGTGCGGAACCCGTCCATGAAATGGACAAATGGCACGCGCGCCTCCAATGTCGCCGCCTGCGCCATGAGGGCGAGGTCGTGCGCCTCCTGCACCGATGATGCGCTGAGCAGGGCAAAGCCGGTCGCCCGAACCGCCATGACATCGGAATGGTCGCCGAAGATCGACAGGGCCTGGGTGGCGACAGACCGCGCCGCAACATGGAAGACGCAAGGCGTGAGCTCGCCCGCAATCTTGTACATGTTCGGGATCATCAGGAGAAGTCCCTGCGAGGCGGTGAAGGTCGTCGTCACTGCGCCGCCCTGCAGCGAACCGTGCACCGCGCCGGCGGCGCCGCCCTCGGCCTGCATCTCCTGGACGACCGGGACGGCACCCCACAGATTGGTCCTCCCCTCAGCCGACCACTGGTCGGCCAGCTCCGCCATCGGCGAGGACGGCGTAATCGGAAAGATCGCGCAGACGTCGTTGATGCGGTAGGCGACATGGGCGACCGCTGCGTTGCCGTCGAGGGTCTGTTTCTGATCCATGATTGGCCTCCTCGATAGGCGCTGCTCCGATCACTCGCGGAGCTGAAAGCGGTGGGGCGCGAGCGGCTCGCCCATCATGGCAAGTGGGGCAGTCGACGGCAGCGGCTCGGGCGTCATCTCGATGGCGTGGCACGGGCACTGCTCGAAGCAGATCCCGCAACCGGTGCACAAATCGGGGTCGACTCGATAGCCCAGTCCACGGCCGAGGCGGGCGATCGCCTGCTCCGGACAAGCCGCGTAACAATTGTCGCATTCGAAGCAGTTGCCGCAGGACAGGCAGCGCTGCGCTTCATAGCGAGCTTCGTATTCGTTGAGCCCGGCCACCACCTCCTCAAATCCGCCGACCCGTTCCGAAGGAGGAAGCGTTCTTTGGGCGGTCGGATTGACATTGCTGAACACCGGGTTGCGCAGCATCTCGAACGTTACGAGCGGCGCCTTCACCGGCTCGGCGTAGGGCTCGCCGCGGAGCCACCCGTCGATGTTACGCGCGGCGCGCTTGCCGTGGCCGACCGCGACCGTCACGGTGCGCTCACAGGGCACCATATCGCCGCCGGCGAAGATCCCCGGATGCCCAGTCATTAGATGCGCATCGACGATGACCGTGCCGTCCGGGTTGAATTCGATGCCGGGCACCCGTCGGAGGAAGGCACTGTCGGTCTGCTGACCAAGGGCCAGCACGACGGCGTCCGCTTCGAGGGTTTCGATTTCGCCGGTCGGCTGCGGCCTCCCGTTCTCGTCGAGCGACATGCGCTCGACCGTCAAGGACGGGCCGGTGATCTCCTTGATGCTGGTCAACCACTTGATCTTGACGCCTTCCTCGATCGCCTCGTCGGCCTCGAAGGCGCGAGCCGGCATGTGCGCGCGGTCGCGGTGATAGATGATCAAGGCCTCGTCCGCGCCGAGCCGCCGGGCCGTGCGCGCCGCATCCATCGCCGTGTTGCCGCCACCGTAGATCAC
>JBARIB010001121.1:0-3785 GCA_049799535.1 Allostellaceae bacterium
CTGTTGGCCTCGTCGGTCATCGTCGCAAATTGCTCGCTGCGATCACTGCGTTGCGCAGTGAGGGTAGTCAGGAGCCCAACGCGGAGCCCAGGGAAGGTGCCGATGCGTCAACCGCCGAGCGCCGGCAGCTGACCGTCATGTTCTGCGATCTGGTCGGCTCGACCGAGCTCTCGACGCGCTTTGACCCGGAGGATCTGCGCGAGATCATCGCCGCGTATCACCGTACCGCCGCCGAAATAGTCGCCGGGTCCGACGGCTTTGTCTCCAGATACATGGGCGACGGCGTGCTCACCTATTTCGGCTACCCGCGAGCGCATGAAGATGATGCCGAGCGGGCGATCCGGGCGGGGCTGAGCTTGATTGACGCGGTCAGTCGCCTCGATGTCGGGTCCGTCAAGCTCCAAGCGCGGATAGGGATCGCCACCGGGTTGGTAGTCGTTGGGGATCTGATCGGCCACGGCTCGGCTCAGGAGCAATCTGTCGTCGGCGAGACACCGAACCTCGCAGCTCGGCTGCAAGCCTTGGCCGAGCCGGACATGGTCGTCATCGCCGCAAGCACACGCCGGCTGGTCGGCAATCTCTTCGAGTACCGCGAGCTTGGCGCGGTCGAGGTCAAGGGTATCGGCGCGCCGGTGCCGGCCTGGCAAGTTCTGCGTCCGAGTGCCGTCGCCAGCCGCTTCGAGGCTTTGCACGGATCGGCGCTAGGGCCGCTGATTGGCCGCGACGAGGAAATTGACCTGCTGTTGCGCCGTTGGGCGCGCGCCAAGGCCGGTGATGGCCAGGTCGTGCTCATCTCCGGGGAACCCGGAATCGGCAAGTCGCGCATCACCGCGGAACTGGAAGAACGCCTCCGCGTCGAGCCGCATCTTCGTCTGCGCTATTTCTGCTCGCCGTATTACCAGGACAGCGCGCTGTTCCCGTTCATCGAGCAGCTCGGTCGCGCTTCGGGGTTCGCAACCGACGATCCGCTTGCCGTCAAGTTGGAAAAACTTGAGGCTCTGCTCGTCCGCACCGCGCCACCCGACGAGGATGTGGCATTTCTTGCCGACCTGCTCTCACTGCCGGCCGCAGAGCGCCATCCATTGCCGAACCTCAGTCCGCAACGGAAAAAGGAGCGGACGCTGGAGGCGCTGATCCGGCAGCTCGAAGGCTTGGCGCGCCGGCAGCCGATCCTCGCGGTGTTTGAGGACGCCCATTGGATGGATCCGACCTCGCGCGAGCTGCTCGACCTCACTGTCGAGCGGGTGCGCGGCCTCCCGGTGCTGCTTGTCGTCACGTTCCGTCCCGAGTTCCAGGCGCCGTGGATCGGCCAGCCGCAGGTGACGATGTTGGCACTCAACCGGCTGGATCGCCGCGACCGGACCGCGTTGGTCGAGCAGATAGCTGGCGGCAAGCCGTTGCCCGCCGAGGTTGTCGACCAGATCGCGGATCGCACCGACGGCGTGCCGCTTTTTGTGGAGGAATTCACCAAGAGCGTTCTGGAGAGCGGCGTCCTGCGCGAGCAGGCGGACCGCTATGTACTCGACCAGCCGTTGCCGCCGCTTGCGATCCCGATGACGTTGCAGGATTCGCTTATGGCGCGGCTCGACCGTTTGGCGGCGGTGCGCCTCGTGGCGCAGATCGGCGCGGCGATTGGGCGCGAATTTTCCTACGCGCTGCTGCGCGCGGTCTCCCGCCTTTCCGACGGTGAGCTGAAAGCCGCTCTCGCCCGCCTCGTCGCTTCCGAGCTGGTTTTCCAGCGCGGGGCGCCGCCGGAAGCGGTCTACACCTTCAAGCACGCACTGGTACAGGACGCCGCGCATGGTAGCCTGCTGCGCAGCTCTCGGCAGCAACTGCATGCGCAAATCGCCGATGCGCTCGAAACCGATTTCCCCGAGCTGATGGAGAGCCAGCCCGAACTCTTGGCGCAACACTATGCCGAGGCGGGGCTTGTAGAAAAATCCGTTGCTTATTGGGCCCGGGCCGGTCAGAGGTCAGCTGCCCGCTCGGCGATGGCAGAAGCAGCCGCACAATTCCAAAAGGGGCTGGACCAGTTGGCGCTGTTGCCGGACAGTCGTCAGCGGCAGCACCAGGAACTCGAGTTTTGGAGCGCTCTGGGCGCGGCGTTGCGCTTCGTCAAAGGCCAGGCGACGCCCGAAATGGGCCACGCATTCGCCCGCGCCCGCGAATTGTGGGAGCAGCTAGGTTCTCCCTCGCAATTCCTTCACATTCCCTACGGGCAGTCCTTCTATCACATCTACCGCGGCGAGTTCGATGTGGCGCAGCGCCTGGACGAGGATTTGCTACGTCTAAGCCGAGAGCGCAGCGACACAGCCGGGCTCGTCCTCGGGCACGCCTCCGCCGGCCGGACCCTGATGTATCTTGGCAGGTTTGCTGCGGCCCGCTCGCATTTGGAAGAGGTTCTGGCGCTTTATGATCCGATCGCCCACGGCTCGCTCGATCAGCAGAGCGGGAGCCACCCGCGGATTAGCGCCATGGGGCAATTGGGGATCGCCCTTTTTTGTCTCGGCTTTCCCAATCAGGCGGTAGCGCGCAGCAACGAAGGGATCGCCGAGGCGCGGACGCTGGCTCATGCGCCGTCTTTGGCGGCGAGCCTGGCGATGGATGCCAGGCTACTCTCCCTGGTTGGGGATAATGCATCTTTGGATGAGCGAGCGGACCAGCTGATAGGTGTGGCAGCTGAGCAGAGTTTCCCGTTGTACGGCGCGCTGGGAACGATCTATCGCGGCTGGAGCAAGGTCCTGGGCGGCGATATTGCAGAGGGCATATCGCTGCTGCGCAGTGGTTCGAGCGCGTACAGCGCCACGGGCGCGGACACGCGGATATCCTTTCATATCGGCCTGTTGGCCAAGGCCTGTGAGATCGCCGGGCAAGTCGAAGAGGCGTCGTCGCTGCTCAATCACGCCTTACAGATCGCCGAAAGGATAGGCGAACGTTGGCTCACGGCGGAGCTGTACCGACACAAGGGCCAATTGCTGCTGCGGCAGGGCCATCCCGAAGCCGCCGAGGAATTCTATCGCAAAGCCCTGGCGCTCGCCGAAGAGCAGGAGGCCAAGCTCTGGCAATTGCGCGCTGCGGTCAGCCTCGCCCAGCTTGACCGGGACTGCGGGCGCCATCACGAGGCGCGCAATCTCCTCGCCCCGGTTTACGGCTGGTTCGCCGAGGGATTCGATACCAAAGACCTCAAGGGCGCGAAGGCACTGCTCGACGAGTTGGGCTAGGAGTTGACGGCTCAAGCAAAGTCGCGGGCCGGTGGCTGCACAGTGGGCCTCTGCGCGCTCGGCTGTTTTTATGTGCGCAACCACAGGGTCAGAAACCCTTGGCACGAATACGACCTCTCGCTAAAGTGACCTCGGGTCGTTGGTCCTCCGGCTGTCGCTTGGTGGGCGCAGGTCGGAGCGGGATCAATAAGGTCGGAGGAAACGATGGGAGCAATCGTTGTAAAAAAAAGCGATCACCACATTGTGTACAAGATGAAGATCGACGAATACACACTTGGGGAAATCGTCAGACTCTTGGGCATCACCGATCCGGCTGAGCGCAGTGCGCTTATCTCCGGCGCAAATGCTATAACGGTTCTTAAAGGCCCGCCATCATCTTCGGGTGGGGGTACCACGTCATCATCTTCGGGCGGGGATAGCACACCGTAGTCTTCGGGCGGGGGTACCTCGGCAGCGCTATCGAGCGGGAACGCACATTCACACAAATGAACGGCGAAAGCCTTCCGTCCAATGTTAAGCGCACCTCCGCATTACGGCGGGTGCCGCCGCTAGAGATACTTCGAT
>JBARIB010001122.1:0-5935 GCA_049799535.1 Allostellaceae bacterium
CCAGACAACGGCTCCTTCCTGGTCGACAACACAGACATGAGTAAGTCGCTGCGACACATCCAAACCGACGAACTGTTCCATACCGGCCCTCTATACATGGGTTAATTGCGACTCCGCTCTTGCAGAGGGGGCTTATCCCGCTGTCCCAGGGAGCCCCATATGATGTATAGTGGCCTCGCGGCCAGCCACATGCGGCAGGCGCGAGGGGGCGCCCAGTGGCAAAGGCACGATCTCTGAGCGAATTCCAGGCGAGTTTTCCCGACGAGACGAGCTGCGCGGCGTTTCTGTTCGAGCGACGCTGGCCAGGGGGTTTTGTTTGCCCCGCCTGTGGCAACGGACGCGCGGCATCGCTGAAGAGCCGGGCGCACACCTACGAATGCCTCAGCTGTGGTCGTCAGACGTCGATCACGGCTGGCACGGTGATGCACCGGTCCAAATTGCCGCTGACAGTGTGGTTCTGGGCCGCGCATCTCATGGCAACCCACTCGAACGGCATGTCGGCACTCCAGTTCGAGGCCCAGCTCGGCATCACATACAAGACCGCCTGGTTGCTGGCGCAGAAGCTGCGACGATCGATGATCGATCCCCAGCGCGAGCCGCTGGAGGGCGTGGTCGAGGTGGACCAAGCCGAAATTCCCTTCCGGGCCGACAACAGTTTCTTCGATCCTGGCAAATCCGGGAAGATCCTCATCGCCGGCGCCGTCGAGGTGATCGACCGCGGGACCAGCCAGGCAAAGCCAAGGCGGAAACGGGCGAAATACCTGGATACTCGGTCGGGTCGCATCCGTCTCGCCGTCATCCCGGACAACTCCGCGGCTTCGATCGAGGCGTTTGTGCGGGCCAACGTGAAGCCCGGAACCACGCTGCTCACCGACGGGCACAGATCCTATCCCGGGCTTACCGATTACCGACACGACCCGCGGACGGTCGGCAAGATGGCGGGTCATGTGGTCCTGCCATGGATTCACCGGGTCTTCTCGCTGATGAAGCGCTGGGGGCTCGGCACCTATCACGGGCTGCGCCGCAAGCATGTCGACACCTACCTCAACGAGTTCGTCTTCCGATACAATCGGCGCTTCTACCGACACGTCTCGTTCGAGACCATGCTCGGGCTCGCCTCGCACCATCAGCCGACGAGCTACTGGGATATCGTCGGCCGCGACAATCCTCGCAAAGGCGTGCCGACAATCCGGCGCCAGCCGCGACGCCGAAGGACAGCGACAGGCCTGCAGCAGGATGGTTCAAGCCTCTCTCAAAACTCCCGCGCCAGCACCGCTTCGGGTGCGTCTCTCCTCAAACGCTAAATGTGGAAGAACCTGGGACAACGGGATAAGCCTCAGGCGTTAATCCATCGATATAAATTAGCAAGCCTAGATATGCAAAATATTAGCTTTCTGAAAGGGTATCTTGGATATCTAAACAGCGTAGAACCCAAGTTCGTTGACGCATTAGTGAATAAATACGGCAAGGAAGTGCTGGACGCTATATCAAACACACAAACGGTAAGACTTAAGACTCACAGGAGTACGCACGGCGCTTAGGAATAAGATGGCGAGTGCTGCAACGGTGCTGCGAAAATCACTGTGGGCTAGTCCCACTCGCAAGGCTAGAAATCGTGCTTCGGCCCACATCTTAGCTCCGGGCAAGCTCCGCAAGCGTCGCGCCCTCCGCACGTCGGCGGCGGGCCTCCGCCTTTGGCGCGTCCGTCATTTGCGCAGGTCTGCCCATCTGCCAGCGGAAAACTCCAATCTATCGCAGCCGGGCGGGGAGCCGACGTTCGCGTATCCCTGGTCATCACCGATAGAGCGCGGCACGAAGTGCCGGTTCTTTGCCACGCTGTATACGGACAAGGTCGATTCCCCAGCGGTAGAGGTGCGGGCGGCGATCGTCGTGGAGCACGACAGCCGTGCGTAGCACGAGCGTTATCCTGGGATTGTTGGCGCTTGCTACGGGCTGCATTGCCGCTTGGTACTGGTATAGAGCGAGCATACCGCCACCACTGAATCCAGCGGCGGGTGATCCCTTGGCAGCTGAGTGGGCTGAGTTGCAGCATGTTAAATTGGCAATGTCGCTGCGAGATACGGCCAGACAGTCAGCACGTCTCAACAAAAATGCGGCGTTATGGACCGCTGCGTCCGTGCTGCTTGGAACAGCGGCGAATCTCGTTAGCACGTTTTCAAATTAGGACACTTCCGAAACCCGCCAAATCGGTCTTCGAGAGCTGCGAGACTGATCCCGGGAGGATTTCGAAGCACAAGCGAACTCCCAAGATAGCCGACACCCGTCGCTTGCCGCCCCTCACATCAGGCGGCGTCGACCAGGACGAGCTCGGTGTCTTCGAGCGCGCGCACTTGCACCACCGGCTCCTCGCGGATGGCGGCACCGTCACGGGCGTTGAGAGCGACGCCGTTCACCTCGACCGAGCCTTTGGCCGGGACGAGATAGCCGTGGCGTTTTTTGCCGAGCGCGTATTCGGCAGTTTCGCCCGCCTTTAATGTCGCGCCGAGAACCCGCGCATCGGTGCGGATCGGCAAGGCGTCACTGTCGCTCGCGTCGCCGCTCGCCAGAGTGACGAAATGGCCGGAGCGGTCGCCTTTGGGAAAGGGCTTGGCGCCCCAGCTCGGGGCCTTGCCGCGGCTCGTCGGCAGGATCCAGATCTGAAAGATCCGGGTGGTGTCGGGCTCCAGATTGTACTCCGAGTGACGGATGCCGGTTCCCGCACTCATCACCTGCACGTCGCCGGCTTCGGTGCGGCCTTTGTTGCCGAGGCTGTCCTGATGGGTGATCGCACCTTCGCGGACATAGGTGATGATCTCCATGTCAGCATGCGGGTGCTGCGTAAACCCGGTATTCGGGGCGATCGTGTCGTCATTCCATACCCTGAGCGAACCCCAACCCATGCGCTCGGGGTCATGGTAGCCGGCGAACGAGAAATGATGCTTGGCGTCGAGCCAGCCGTGGTTCGCTCCGCCCAGGCTTTCAAAGGGTCTGCGTTCGATCATCGTCCTTCTCCGCTCTATCAAAGCGAGGTTGCGTCTCGCCCATGAGCCCTAGATCGCAAATGCGCCATCGATTAAAAGTCGAAACGTTGGAAACTCATCGTTTCTGAAATTACTCATGTCGCGCCTACCCGATCTCGAAGCATGGGCGATCTTCTCCAAGGTCGCCCAGACCGCCTCGTTCTCGCGTGCGGCTGCCGAGCTCGGCCTCTCGAAAGCCACGGTTTCAAAGGCGATTGCTCGGCTCGAACGGCGGATCGGTGCGGCCCTCCTCCATCGCACGTCACGCCGGCTTGTGTTGAGCGAAGTCGGCCGGAGCCTTCTCGCTCATGCGTTGCGCGTGTTGGACGAGGGCGAAGCCGCCGAGGCCGCGGCCGTTGCCCAAGCGGAAGTACCGCGCGGCGTGGTGCGCCTCGCCGCTCCGATGTCGTTCGGGCTCGTCCATGTGGCCCCGGTCCTGCCCGAGTTCCTGATCGAGCATCCGGAAGTGACGATCGATCTCCATCTCGGCGATGAAGTGGTCGACCTCGTCGGCGGTGGGTTCGATCTGGCCTTGAGGATTTCCGCTCTGCGGGACTCCAGCCTGATCGCGCGACGGCTTTGTGAGGTCCGGCGCCCTGTCGTCGGCGCACCGGCGTATTTCGACCGGCGGGGCCGCCCGACCCATCCGGCCGAGCTCGCCGACCACGAGTGTCTCGGCTACGCCTACCTGCCCTCGCCCGAAATCTGGCGCTTTGTCCATGTCAGCGGCGAAGTGGCGGCGGTGACGCCGCGCGGCCCGCTGCGCGTCAACAACGCCGATGCGCTCGTGCCGGCTTTGCTGGCGGGGCTCGGTCTGGCGATCCAACCCGAGTTCACGGTGTGGGAGTATCTGGCGGCCGGGCAGCTCGAGCAGGTGCTGGCCGAGTGGTCGCTGCCGCCGGTCGCGTTGCACCTGGTCACGCCACCGGGCGGATTACGCCCGGCGCGCGTCAGCATTCTGGTAGACTTCCTGGTGCGTCGGCTCGCCGCCGCCCCTTGGGCAAAATGACATCTACTCTCGCCGTTATCGCGCGTCGATTTAGCCCTTGCGGCGGCACGAGCCTGGTCCTATATGACTATAACAGCAATTAGCAAATTATCTATAATCAGATATGACGCAAGCTTTGATTCCCTGCAAATTCCCCTGCTATTCCGCTGCCGGTAGATATGTCCGATTGCTCCATACAATGTTGATATAGTTCATGTTTATGATGCCGTGAGCGCGTTTTTTGGAGGTAAAAGCGTGATTTTTCCCTGTTGTCAGGGAAAAGCGCACCGGTCGGGCGCTATGGCGCGGTGACCAGCTTGCCGCAAGCCTGGGGCAGGTCGGCTATGAGCAAGGGCTTGGCCGCCCCCCTCGGCGGATGGCGCCCCTCCGCCGTGAACCACCAATCGAGTTCCTTGCCGCAGCCGTCGCCCGGCGGCGGAGGCGCCTGGTCGCGGCACGCCGGTTGCCCGGCGGGACACAAGAGGCGGATGTGGAAGTGGTCGTTGTGCCCCCACCACGGCCGGACCTTGGTGAGCCACGCCCGGTCCGGGCCGGCCTCATGGCAGAGTTCCCGCTTGATCGCGGGGTTGACAAAAATGCGCGCCACTTGAGGCTCGCGCGCAAATGCCTCCAACAGGCGCCGGTGTTGTGGGGTCCAGGCTTCGTCGACGGCATCGCCGTTGGGTGCGACCACATCGGTTGCCGATATCTCGTCGCGCTCGCCGACGCTGAGCCGGCGGCCGGGCATCCGCGTCAGCCAGATATCGGCGTCGAGACCGATCTGGTGCGAGCCGTGCCCGGTCAGCATCGGCCCGCCGCGCGGCTGGGCGATGTCGCCGATCAGGAGACCGGGCCAATCGGCGGCCGCCGGCAGCTTTGGTGCGACGCGCTCCAAGAGTGCGATCAGCGCCGGGTGACCCCAGGCGCGGTTGCGTGACGGGCGCATGACCTGCCAGTTCGGTCCGTCGGCAGGCAGCGCTAGGGCACCCTCCAGACAGCCCCGCTCATAGGCGCCGATTGCCTCCGGGGGTCCAGCCGCCGGTGTGACCTTGGCGCCGAACGCGCGCTGAGCCGCATCGGGCGGCAGATGCGCAAGCACCGCCGCGCGGTGTACCGCCTCTTGCGCCGCATTGTCCTGCGCCGAAGCGCAAGCGGGCCAGAGAGCGACGACGAAGACGGCAGCCAAACCGAGCGAGCGCATCGGCCGCGTCAAAAGTCGAGATCGGCGTAGTGCGCGGGCGGCGGAACGCCGGGCACGTGGTCCGCAAGGATCGGGCGGAAGCTCGGGCGCGACTTGATCCGCGCATACCATTCCTTGGCCGGTTCGTGGGCATCCCAAGGGACGTCACCGAGATAGTCGAGGCTCGACAGCTGTGCCGCCGCGGTGATGTCGGCGATCGAGAAGTGGTCACCGGCCAGCCACCGCCGGCGCTCGACGAGGTAACCGATGTAGTCGAGGTGGTGCGGAAGGTTGGCGTGCCCGGCGCGAATCGCCTGCGAATTTGGCTGTCCATGCCCGACAAAGCGCTTCATCATCTTCTCGCCGAGTAAATTCTCGGTCACCTCGAAGTTCATCTTGATATCGAACCAAGCGGTCAGGCGCCGCACTTCGGCCCGGTCGACCGGATTGATGCCGATCAGCATTTTTTCGCGGTAGACCTCGTCGAGATATTCGACGATGGCCCCGGTATCGGAAATTACGGTCCCGTCCGGCTCGATCAGCACCGGCACCTCGCCGGACGGGTTGAGGGCGAGGAACTCCGGCCGTCTCTCCCAGACTTTCTCGGTCTTCAATGTGAAATCGAGATTCTTCTCGCGGAGCACGATGCGGACCTTGCGCGAGAAGGGAGAGAGCCAGAGGTGATAGAGAACGCGCATGCTGCAGATTGTAACGTTCGGCGCCGCCTTGTGAACACGCCCAATCGCC
>JBARIB010001123.1:0-9454 GCA_049799535.1 Allostellaceae bacterium
CGTGTGACGGCTGCCGATCGCGCCAGTCTCGCCGCCGATTTGTCGCGCCTTGCCGGCGTTCCGATCAGTGCCTATCGCCGGCAAGAGCAATTCGCCTTCTGGATCGATCTCTACAACGAGCTGACGGTGAAGCTCGTCGTCGACCGTTATCCCATATCGAGCATCAAGGACATTGATATTTCGCCGGGTCTGTTTTCCTCGGGGCCTTGGGGCAGCAAGCTGATCACAGTCGAGGGCGAAATGCTCAGTCTCGATGACATCGAGCATCGCATATTGAGGCCGATCTGGCGCGACCCGCGGCTTCATTACGCGGTCAACTGCGCCGCCATTGGCTGTCCCAACCTGCAAACCTCGGCATTCACAGCGGCCAATAGCGAAACCTTGCTCGATAAGGCGGCGCGGGACTATGTCAATGATCCGCGCGGCGCCGATGTGGCTGACGGGAAACTGACCGTCTCGTCGATTTATGTCTGGTACCAGGCAGATTTCGGCGGCACCGACGCTCTCGTCATCCAGCACCTGAAGCATCATGCCCGGCCCGCCCTGGCGACGGCGCTCGCTGGCATCGATCACATCTCCGGCGATCGCTACGACTGGAGCTTAAACGACCTTATCCGCTAGTCCCGCGAATAGCGGCGTCATAGACCAGTTTCGCAGCGGTGATGTCTTCGACCGCAAGGCCCACCGATTTGAAGATGGTCGTCTGCGCGACGGGGGCTGCTTTGGTTCCGGCGAAGATCTCGCCGGCTTCGGCGTAAATCGTCGCTCCCGACAGGATCAGGTCGCCGGCTTCCTTGAGCACAGCCTCGCGGGAATCGACGATGAGCGTATTGGCAATTGCGCGGTCATCGAGCTCGCGCCAATTCGGCCGCGGCGACCCGACGGCATTAACGTGCGCTCCCGGCTTGAGCCACTCACCCTTCAGGATTGGCTCCAATGCATTGGTCGCGGTCACGATCACATCGGCGCCGCGCACCGCATCTGCAATGGCCATCGCCTTGGCGCTGTTCCGGTCTGCGAAATGCTCGGCATGGGCGATAGTTCGGCTCCAGACCCGAACCTCGTCGAAAGCGCGTACCTGCGACAATGCCTGTAGATGGGCATGGGCCTGAACGCCGCTGCCGAGCAATGCTAAGACACGCGCCCCGGGAGCCGTCAGATATTTCGTCACCGCCGCCGAAACTGCGGCTGTCCGCATCTCGGTGATTAAGCGACCGTCGATGGCCGCCAGAGGCTCGCCGGTATCCGGGCGAAACAGCAGGATCATCGCGAGGTGGGTCGGCACATTGGTGCCGGCGTTGCCCGGATAGAAGCTGACGAGCTTTGCGCCCATCGCCTCCTCGGCCACTGCCGGCATGATCCCGAGATAGCGCTTTCCTTCCTCGATCGTCAGCATATTGCGGACCGGCTGCACGACCCGGCCCAAAGAGAAGGCGGCGAGGGCCGCCTCCATTGCCGGTATCAGCTGATCCCAATGCAGCAGTTCGCGGACGCGTTCCTCGTCGAGATACAGCACGCTCCAGGGCTGCCCGGGTCACCCGTTGCGGCTACTGAGCCGCGCTCGCGGTCTTTTCGCGCATCATCGCGATCAGGCCGCGTACTTGGCCGCCGCTACGCTGCACGACCGATGCAAATTCGGAGCGCTGCGTGACCGCCATGCTGACACCTTCGACAATAATATCGTTGATCTTATAGTGCCCGTTGTCCGAGACGAGGCGCCAGTCCATTCTGAGCGGTGAGGGGCTGCCCGGGCTGGCGACATCCGTCGAGACGATGACGCCATCGCCGTCGCTTCTGCTCCCGCGCACTTTAAGCGTCTCGCCGCCGAAATTCGACAGCCGCGCTGTGTACACGAAAACCACGTAGTCCTCGAACAATTTTACGAACTCCTGCTGCTCTTCCGGACTAGCATCTCGCCAATAATGGCCGAGAACGAATCGCGCGATACCCGGGCAATCGAAGTCGGTGTGGAACAGCTCGCGGAAGCGCGCCAGCCTGATGGTGGGATCAGTCCTCTTGTTAAGCACCTCGACCGCCTGAGCCCATAACTGATTCATAAAGGCGACCGCATCGGCAGGATTGACAATCGGCGGCGCTGCCCATGAGGTGCTGGCGAACAGAACGAACAGAGTCGTCAAAAGGGTGCGACGGATCATCTCGGTTGGACCCCCCAAGGTAGGACGGTCATCTTAGCGCGGGACGAGAGCGTGAGGCACGCAGAATTAACGATCGGTAAAACCATCGGGTGTTGACCATTTTTGGACGTGACCGCGTGACTAACCGTTGGCCAGGTCGGGGAGGTTCCCTACATCCATGTCGAATTCGCAGAAGGGGCGAGAAAATGTGGCCATTTATGCGTGAGAAGCTGGTCGTCCCCAAACCCGAGGATTGTTTGCCCGGACGCGCCGAGCCGATGCCCGTACTGGAGCAGCACTTTGTGAACCATCACCCGCTCGCTGGACCCTATCCCGACGGCATGCAGAAGGCAATCTTCGGGTTGGGCTGTTTCTGGGGGGCGGAGCGCGTGTTTTGGCAGACGCCCGGGGTCTGGGTCACAGCCGTCGGTTACGCCGGCGGCTCGACGCCGAACCCGACATATGAGGAAGTGTGCAGCGGTCGCACCGGCCATACCGAGGCGGTGCTCGTCATCTATGACCCGAAACTCACTACCTATGAGGCATTGCTGAGACTGTTCTGGGAGAGCCACGACCCGACCCAGGGCATGCGCCAGGGCAACGATGTCGGCACGCAGTACCGCTCGGCGATTTACACCTTCTCGCCGGAGCAGCAGGCCGCCGCTGAAGCCTCACGTGAGGCCTACGAGGACCAGCTCAAAGCGGCGGGGCTCGGCAAGATCACCACCGAGATCCGAGAGGCGCCACCGTTCTATTTTGCGGAAGGGTATCACCAGCAATATCTGGCTAAAAACCCACACGGCTATTGCGGCCTTGGCGGCACCGGAGTCACCTGCCCGATCCCCGCGAAAGTCGCCGCCGCGTAGAGCGCGTTCCTCACCCCGACCCTGTTTGCGCCGACGGGGAAAGCGGTGCCCAATTAGCGACCGGCGAGAGATTTTGCTGCAGATTTGCTGCAGATTCAGCGGCTCTTATTTACATATTAAAACTGTTGATATAAATGTTGCTGATCGCACCTGCCGCGAGCGCTACACATTGGGGGCGGGTCGCTTGAGCGAGGCATCGACGGCGTCCCCATTCTTCGTCACCGGGCGACCGGCATGATTCGTACTCTCTGAGCACCGAATGCGGATACCGAACAGACTGCATTATGCCTGGGTCGTGGCGGCAACCACCTTCATCGTGTTGCTGCTGACGGCGGGTGTTCGCGCCGCTCCCGGCGTCCTGATCGTGCCGCTCGAGGACGAATTTCACTGGTCGCGCTCGATGATCTCGTTTGCGGTTGGGGTAAACCTGCTGCTCTACGGCCTGGTCGGACCTTTTGCTGCGGCGATGATCGACCGGCTCGGAGTGCGCCGCACAATGGCTGCGGCCCTCGCGGTGACCGCAGCAGGCGTGGCCCTCACTCCGGCGATGCGACAACCTTGGCAGCTCGTTCTGCTGTGGGGCGTCGTCATCGGCGCGAGTTGTGGCGTGATCGGCAATTTTCTCGCTGCGCTTATCGCCGCGCGGTGGTTTCGGGTTCGCCAGGGCCTCGTCGTCGGGATACTAACAGCGGCCAATGCCGCCGGTCAGCTGATCTTCCTGCCAAGCCTCGCCAGTCTCGCAACCAACGCGGGCTGGCGGATCATGTCAGTCGCGCTCGCGATCATCGTCGCGGCCTTTGTGCCGCTGATTGCCGTGTTCATGAGGGACCGGCCCGAGGATCTCGGCTTGGCGCCATACGGCGACAGCCGCGCGCCAAAGCCCGCTCCGGTCTCGCACGGCAATCCGTTGACCCTCGCTTTCCGCGCCCTCGGCGACAGCGCCCGATCGCGCGATTTCTGGTTCATCGCCGGCAGCTATTTTGTATGCGGCGCCTCGACGAACGGATTGATCGGCACGCATCTGATCCCTGCCTGCGTCGATCACGGGCTGCCCGAAGTCACCGGCGCCGGCCTTCTCGCCGCAACTGGGGTCTTCAGCTTTCTCGGCGGGACGTGCTCCGGCTGGCTCAGCGACCGCGTCGACAATCGAGTGCTGCTCGCCTGGTATTATGGGCTGCGCGGCCTTTCGTTGCTGTACTTGCCGTTTGCATTCGACATGTCGGTTTACGGGCTTTCGCTGTTCAGCGTGTTCTATGGGCTCGACTGGATCGCCGGAGTGCCGCCGACCGTTCGGTTGCTGACCCGAGTGGTCGGGACCGAAAGAACCGGCATCATGGTCGCCTGGATCACCGTGATTCATCAGATCGGCGGCGCATTGGCCGCCTATCTCGGCGGTCTGCTGCGGATTTCTTTCGGTACGTATCTCGAAGCCTTTCTGTTGGCAGGAGTGTTGTGCTTTGCGGCCGCTCTGATGGCGCTGTTGATCGGCCTCGGTGGGAGGCACGCGGAACCCGCGGCGGATAGGGTCCCGGCGCGATGACCGGCTATATTAAGAAGCTATCTGAGCTGAGGTAACGGCGCTCGATGCCTGCGTGGCTGCCGACGGCGCTGGTTATTTTGCTCGCGGCCATGGCGCTGGCCTGGGCAGCCTCTCCGCCTGTGACGGCAAAGGGCAGGCGATTGTGCATGGCCAGCATCTTTATTCTCGGCACCTTCGCCATTGCCGGCACGGTCTGGCAGAGCCAACACGAAGCCGATGAAGCGCCGGCGCTCGCCGGAGCAAGCGCATCGCCCATATCCCCGCAGACGAAAGCGAGCGGGCCGAACTCCTCCGTGCTCGCCATGCGCGTTAAAGCACTCGAAGGTTACGTTAAGGAACTTGAGGCAGGCAGGCGGGCGCGCACAATAAATCAGGCGACTGCCGATGATTTGGCGTCATACCTGAAGCAATTCGGCACTCACAGCGTGATCGTTTCGTGCATCCCGGACGACATCGAGGCCTACCTATACGCGAATCGGATTGTGAACATCCTGAAAGCCGCCGATTGGGAGGCGCAAGGGCCTGAGGTGACCAAAATCTTCGGCGAGGTGCGGGCGCCGGGGATCAATGTCTACGTAAACGGCGATGCGCCGGGTGACACGGCAAGGGTTTTGCTGGACGGGTTCGCAACATTCAACATCCCGTACCAGAGCCGGGTGACGCCCCCTGGAGCCATTCCGGACAGCGAACCGGTCGAACTCTTCATCGGGTCGCAACCGTCCGCGAGAAGCGGGGCTGGCGCAGGTTAGTTAAAAAATACTGTTCTGCGTGCTGCCGCAGCCACCGCATTAGCACCACCCGGAATATGGATCGGAGCAGCGCACGCGCTTCCTTCGAGCGTTGGTTGTGGGCTGACTGAAATCTCAGAGGCCGAGATCGCTCAAAGACGGGTGATCGTCGTGTCGAGAGCCGAGCGGCCAGTGGTATTTGCGCTCGCTCTCCCCGATCGGGAGATCGTTGATGCTGGCGATGCGCAGGCGCATCAGTCCCTGCTCATCAAACTCCCAGTTCTCATTGCCATAGCTGCGAAACCAATTACCACTGTCGTCATGCCACTCATAGGCAAAGCGCACTGCAATGCGGTTTTCACGGTAGGCCCAGACTTCCTTGATCAAACGATAGTCAAGTTCGCGGTTCCATTTCCGCGTCAGAAACGCCTCGATAGCTTCGCGCCCCTGCAGAAATTCCGAGCGATTTCGCCAACGGCTGTCGAGTGTATAAGCGAGCGCGACATGAGCCGGATTACGACTGTTCCATGCGTCTTCGGCCATCCGGGTCTTTTGGGCGGCCGTGTCGGCGGTGAAGGGGGGAAGCGGGGGTCTCACGACTTTCCTCCTCGGAGCACGGTGTCGGGCATTCGAATGGTACCCTTTGGCAATCCGCCCTTCACCTCGAAGCGGCCATCCCAAAGCGATGAGATCGAGGCGCTGCTCAGCTGGCTCTGCCACCGGAAGACAGGGACTGGCGAAGGCAATCTCATTCAAGGCTCGCGCAGTCAGCAGAAATCATCAGGCGGGGTGAGCGGACCTCCATGCTCAGCCACTCGCCCAATACACCAGCCGCGCCGCGACTATCGAGAGGTCAAGCCGGCCGACGCCTCCGTTTGGAGGCGGCCGACGCCTCTATCCCGGTGTCACACCGTAGCGCGTTGCACTGGCGCCGCCGACTGCGTGGCGTAAAGCTTTCCGTCGCGCAGTTCGATCCGGCCGGCACGCCTGTGCCTCGCAATGACGACGCCGACATGGTTTGGGCGAGCCCCTTTACAAGCCGCCGTGATTTCCTGCTGCGTCTTGCCAGTTGCCAAGGCCAGGACCTGATCGCCGAGCGTTGGCGAAGTCCGCTTACCAGCTGGTCTTGCCCGCAGCCGCCCATGTGATTGCGCAGTTGCGCCCGGCTTTGTGGGTGCTGTCGTCGTCCTAGCTGAAGTCCTTTTCGTCCGCGGGCCTTTGCTGTAGCGCGCCAGCACACGCTCAGTCGCCTCGAGCTCGCCGAGCTGGCGGGTGAGGTTCTCACGCTGCGCGTCGATGCGCGCAAGCGCTTCGCTGACCCGTTGCTTCTCCTTCGTGATCTCGTCCAACGTCGACATTCTTTTCCCGTGAGACAGAGTAGAGGTTGATCAGGATCGATCAATCCATCCGCGCGTCTATCACTACAATGCACACGGTGCAATAGCAGAATGCGGCCAGCTAACCTGGGTCAGCAATATTTATGTCCACCGGCTCCTACCCAGAGAAGCCTCGATACCACGCTGCCGATGGGCACTCTCCCGCTGGTAGCGAGGCCTTTGGCTCCGCGGTTCCTGCGGCAATGGTGCAAACCCGCCTGCCAGACCCGATGTTCCAATGCCGGATAATGCTCGATGCATGTCCACAAAGCTTATCGGCCCGTCCCGATAAATGTCCGGAACATTGAGTTGGTCTTCGTCCAGACCGCCGGGGGCGAGCCGATGGGCCACTCACGCGCCTCGACCTGCGCTGAGCGCGGGCCGAGTGTGATGAAATGTGCAACATGCGCGAAGGATCTCTAGCAATGCCGAAACCGCTCGGGAGGGATCGTACTCGGCATGCTGGACCGCGTAAGAGGCGCGCGGCGCAAGGTGCACTGGCAGCTGTTTCAGGGTTCCGGCCTTGACCGCGTCCTCGCAGACGCGCGCGGACAAAATGGTCGCAGCGGCACCAGCGAGTACCGCAGCGAGAACTGCTTCGTTGGACGGCAGTTCGAAGTTGAACCTCAGATTTCTAAATGGGACGCCGAGCGCGTCGAGAGCCCTCACAAAGGCGGCCCGCGTTCCGGAGCCATCATCGCGCAGAACTCAGTTGCCCGCGGTTAGGTCGTCGCCCGTGAGTTCCTTCCGGGTCACCCACGGGTGATTGGCGCTGACGACCATCATAAGATCATCCTGAGCGATCATCTCGACTGCGAGGTGCGGATCTCCGAACTCTTCTCCGGAAGCTTCGACAAGGCCGAGTTCGATATCGCCGCAGATGATGGCTTCGACGATCTCCGCTCGCGATCGTTTGGCTGGCTCTGATTGCAAGGCGCCGCGAGCCAGCCCCGTGAACTCGCGCATGGCCAGTTTTAGTGATTCGGCGCGATTGACCAAGGCCCGCGCTTCCTCGATTCCGTAGGAAGCCTCGATAAGAGCTTGTCCGAACTGAACCAAGCGCGATTGGCGGAAAGCAACCGAAGCTTATGCGCCCAGAGCGGGCTCAGGCCGGGATACGCCAGGTTTTGCAGTTCGCGTGGTAAGCGCAGAACAATCACCGGCAGGTGCAGGCTACAATCAAGCGATCACCGCTGTCCGCTGAAGAGAGGACAACCCAATCTGATCACCCCTTAAAATGGAGATAAAAATGTCATGCATCATGTTGATTTGCTCGCCGCACTGCTCGCGTCTTGTGGCACCGTGAGCGCCCATCAGAATGATTGGGCGCAGGCCCAGCTCGCGTGTGCCGATCTGGGTATCGACCCGGGCAGCGCCGCTTTCGGTCAGTGTGTCTTCGATCTCTACTACTCCCTGTGGGACGAACAGAACGAGTCTGAACGCTGACGAAGCAGCTCCGAACAGGTCCACAGCCTGAACATGGGTATGTTCCCACGGGCTCTGAGGGCGCGCGCTTCTGCAGGCGTGGGTGCGCGCAAAGGTTCGGCTGTCGGCAACGGCGCTTCAAATTCTCCGCGAGAGAGAAACAGAGACCCAATGTGAAGATGAATATAAGGCCGAGACCGCTCGATCTGTACAGAGGACAGCTCCTGGTGCCACGGCAAGAGCTTCTTGCCCGACCACCGCACTATTGTCGTCGGAGCGACCTCGGCTCGGACTCGGTCACCTTCATCGACACCGCCACGAATGCGATCAAGCACATCGCCTATCTGGGCCGTTCGCCACGCGAGGCGTTCTTTACCCCAGCAGGAACCAAAGGCGATCCTCGCGTTCGAGTCCGCCTTTATTCAAGCACCGCGTTGCGGTAGCCGCACGTTTCACACAGACAGCTTTATGTCTGGAGTAGGCTCCCGGGCGGATGTGCCGGGCACTGGGGCGTGATCATGCTGGTTCGGGGTAATCACGCTCCAATTTACCCCAGCTTGATGCACGTGACCACACAAGCTCGCGTACGAGATATAGACCGATTAGAAACTAACAATGAGCGGCCCGAGACATAGGTGACAGATCGTACCGGACACATGGGTAACACCGTTCCTCTTTCGGGGGAGGTGTGGATGCCGTGGAAGGAGTGTTCGGTAGTGGACGAACGCCTGCGGTTTGTCGCGCAGCTGCTGGACGGCGAAGCGATGAGCGAGGTCTGTCGCGCGTTCGGCATTTCGCGCAAGACCGGCTACAAGATCTTCGAGCGCTACAAGGAGCACGGTCTCGAGGCCCTAACCGACCGCTCGCGTCGGCCGGTTCGGCGACCCGGACGACGATGTCGTCGGTGAAGCCCATCCAAAAGCTTTGCTCGCTCGCCTCGATGCGGCGTGTCGTGGGATCGGCCTTGACGATCGTCCAGCTCATCTTCTTCGCTGTCGCGAGCGCAACCGGGAACGCCTTCTCGGGCGCGAGCGCGAGCGACAACGGGGCAAGATCGGGATACCCGCGCTTTTGCAGGGCAGCGGTTTCGGCGCCAGCATAGGTAGAGAGGTTACCATCCTCCGCTTCGCGCAGCCTGATAACAGCGACAAACGCCGGGCGGATTGTCGGTGTCCGTCGTGATGTCGTCGATCGGGGGCACGCTGCGCGCCAGGGCGCGATAATGCCAGGGGACATAGGCGGTGAGCCCGCCCGCTGCCGAGGCGAGGAACGCGACCGGAATTCCGCGCCGGCCGATCGCCGAGCGGCCAAAGACGCTAGTAACAAGGGCGAGCACCGAAACATTCACAGCGGCGATGCCGAAATACGCCGAATAGGCCATCAG
>JBARIB010001124.1:0-5204 GCA_049799535.1 Allostellaceae bacterium
TCTGCTGCATCAGATAGAGCACCACGCCCGCGTCGAGCTCGCCGCAACGCGTGCCCATCGGCAATCCGTCGAGCGCGGTGAACCCCATTGTCGTCGCGATCGATACCCGGTTCCGCATCGCACAAGCCGAGCAGCCATTGCCGAGATGCGCCACGACGACGCGACCATTGGCGATTGCCGGCGCTCGCTCCGGCAATACCGACGCGATGTATTCGTAGGAGAGGCCGTGAAAGCCGTAGCGCCGGATGCCCTCCTCAAAAAATGAATAGGGCAAGGCAAATGCCTGATCGACCTCCGGCGCAGTGCGGTGGAAAGCAGTATCGAAGCACGCCACCTGCGGCAAATCGGGATTGAGGGTCATCGCCATCTTGATGGGAGCGAGATTGTACGGCTCGTGCAAGGGCGCCAATGGCACCAGCGCCTCCAGCTCGGCCAGCAAGTTCGGCGTAACGAGAGCGGGTCGCGAATAGCGCAGTCCGCCGTGGACGACGCGGTGCCCGAGCGCAGCTAGCTTTCGGTCACCAAGCCTCTCTCTGGCCCACGGCAATACCGCCGGGAGCACCTCGCTCGGAGTGGTCGGCGGCTTTGTGCCCAGATCCAAGGGTGCGACCTTCTCGTCGTTAGGCCCGGCGGCGCTCGCCGAAGGATGTGCGCCGATCCCGTCGACCTGCCCGGTGAGAAGCTGCCGCTCGCCCTCGTAAAAGCTGAATTTGAGCGAGGAAGAACCGGCGTTGATCACGCCGATGAGCGGCTCTGTAGATGCTGCGTTCATATGGGAAGAGCCCCTCAGCCGAGGATATGGTAGCCGCCGTCGATGTAGATCGTATCACCCGTCATGGCGCCAGCGTAGGAGCTCGCTAGAAAAACGCACGCGGCACCGACCTCCTCGATTGTCACCAGGCGCCGCGCCGGTGCCCGCTCCGCCACCCGCTCCATGAGCGCGTCGAAATCGGGAATGCCGGACGCGGCGCGGGTCGCCAACGGGCCTGGGCTGATGGCATGCACGCGGATGCCCTTGGGCCCGAGTTCGGCCGCCAGGTAGCGCACCGATGATTCGAGTGCCGCTTTGACCGGGCCCATGATCCCGTAATTTTCGATGACCTCGTTGGCGCCGTGATAGCTCATCGCAAAGACCGTCCCGCCCGATGTCATCAGTTTTTCCGCGCGGCGCGTCAGGTCGAGCAGTGACCAGCATGAGACATCCATCGCGGTCAAAAAGCCCTCGCGCGGACAGTCGGTGACCCGCCCTTCCAGCGCCTGCCGCGGGGCGAAGGCGATCGAGTGGACGAGAATGTCGAGGCGTCCCCACTTTGCAGCGATCGCCTCGAATAATGCATCGACCTGCGCCGGCTCACGAACTTCCAACGGCAGCAGGAGAGACGCCTCGACCGCCGATGCCAACGGCTCGACATAGGGCCGCGCCTTATCGTTGAGGTAGGTCATCGCGATTTCGGCACCGGACCGATGCATCGCCTCGGCGCATCCCCAGGCGATCGAGCGGTCATTGGCGACGCCGACGATAAGCGCCTTTTTACCTTTCAGGATCGAGGAGCCGGTAATTTCGGGACGCATGCTGTTCGTCTCCGTCATCTTATTGCTGCTGCCGCATCGCGGCGCCGCGCCTCTGCCACCAGGCTCGCGACGGCGCAAGACGCCAGGCGGGTGATGACGCTGTCGGCGCGGCTGGTCAGGATGATCGGGACCCGAGCGCCGAGCACGATGCCGGCGGCAGCGGCACCGGCGAGAAACGAGAGGCTCTTGGCCAGCATGTTGCCGGACTCCAGGTCCGGTACAACGAGAACATTCGCGCGTCCGGCCACTGGGGAGACAATGTGCTTGATGGCGGCAGCCTCCTCGTTGATTGCGTTGTCGAGCGCCAGCGGGCCGTCGAGGGTCCCGCCGGTGATCTGTCCGCGTTCCGCCATTTTGCACAGAGCGGCGGCCTCGATCGTCGAGGGGACGGCGGGGTTGACCGTCTCCATCGCCGACATGATCGCTACCCGCACCTCCGGAAATCCCAGCGCATGGCCGAGATCGATTGCGTTCTGCACGATATCGACCTTGTCGGCAAGGCTCGGCGAGATGTTGACCGCGGCATCGGTGATGATCAGTGGGTCCTTATGCCCGGGGACGTCCATGACAAAGCAATGACTGATCCGCCGCGCCGTGCGGATGCCGGTGTCGCGCGCTACGACGGCGCCCATCAGCTCGTCCGTGTGCAGGCTGCCTTTCATCAGAGCCTCGGCCTTGCCCTCGCGGACGAGCTCGACCGCTTTGGCAGCCGAATCATGGCTGTGCGCCGACTCCTCGAGCGGGAAGCTCGATATGTCGGCTTCCGCCTGCTTTGCCGCCTCGCGGATACGGGGAGGCGGCCCGACCAGGATCGGATTGATAAGCCCCAGCTTGGCCGCCTCAACGACGCCCTCGATCGAGATCCGATCGCAGGGATGCGCAACCGCCGTCGTCACCGGCGGCAGCTGCTGCGCTGCGTGCACGAGTCGGTCGTAGCGTTCGCGCTGTTCGGTCGGCTTTTCTTTCACGGATCGCCTCATTGCTTCGCCAACCTCACGCTGCCTTATCCCGTCCGACCTCTGGGGGCGGGCCGGCGAACATCGCCTCGATGCGCTCGAGCCTCCGGCGGCCCTCCTCAGGGAGGGCACCGCGCGCCGCAAGCACGCGGCGCACTAACGCCAGCGCCTCCTCGCACTGCCGACGATTGTCGGGCAGCAGCTTGGGAAGCGCGGCAATCGCCCGTTCCGCATCCAGTAGCAGCATCAGGTATTGCTCTTTCACGATCTCCTTGAACCGGGTTAGCCCTATGCGTTTGGCGGCAGGCAGCTCGGCGCCGATCTGCTTCAGAGCGGCAAATCCGCGTTCGTCGACTTTGCCTTCCGGAAGACGCACGTAAATCAACGCGCGCACCGCCGCCTCGATCAGGCCTCCCTGATCGATTTGCTGCTCGAGGTAGGCTGCCGCCTGTTGGGCGGCGGCCTCTCGCGCCACGTCGCGCCCAATGCTGCGGCTCACCGATGTTTCATCGGCGCGCAGGCCGACCATCGCCTGCATAATGGGAGAGCTGTAGGTGTTGAAGAAGAACGCCTCAGTCGCGGCGTCACGCGCCTTACCCCACATTTCGAGCCCGCTCGTGACCATGTCCGACATCATACGTTCGAAAGCGAGGAAGGGATTGTTCGGGCTTACGGGGCGGCGATCTCCACGCACCGTCTGCGCCCAATCCGCGATCGGCCGCATAAACGGGTTCTGATCCGAGAACGCCTCGAAGCGCAGGCGGTTCGGATGAACGCGCCGCATCAGCTCCGCGCTGGTTTCCGTCACCATCGCGCGCACGGCCGGCCGCATTAGAGCGCTATAAGCGCCTTGAGTGATTTCCGAAACCCGGGCGACCGTAGCGAAGGCAAGATCGTCCTCGATGCTGTTGCCGCCAATCTTGCGGATGTCTTCAAGTTTGCGGGTCTCGAGACTGAACAGATAGTTCCCTTGCACCAGCTCGGGATTTTCGACCGTTTCGTCGACACCCGTGATCACCGCCTCGTAAAGTCCGGGCGGCATCAAGTCGATCATGTCCATGGCATTGGCAAATTCCTCGTGCTCCTTCGTCGCCACCTTCCCGGAGACGAAGATGCCGAGATGGCCGATGCTCTGATGCAGGCAATAGACGATCGTCTGACGGGCTTTGACAATCTCGTCCTCGTGATCGTAGAGGTCGAGAATCCAGTCGAGGGCCTGCTGCGGTGGCGTGATGTCGTCGCCCCACGAGCAGAACACAATTATCGGCGATTTGATGTTGCGCAGGTCAATACGCGTACCGTTTGAGCCGTGCAGTTCGCCTGAAGCGAGTTTGTTGCCGACGAACAATTGGTCGGCGATCGACTGCATCTCCTGGGCATTGAGCAGTACCGGGCTGCCCCACCACTTCTCGAACTCGAGAAACCGCGGCGGCTCAGTGTCGACCTTCGAATAGACGTTGTAGATTTTCTTCCAATAGGTGTTGTCGGGGTGTAGTGATTCGAAATTCGCGACCAGGTTGGCGCCGTCGAAGATGCCGTTGCCGAGATCACCGGCAAGCGAGGTGAGCCAGGTTCCGCCCAGCAGGCCGCCGAGATAGCGCATCGGGTTCTTGCCGTGCACGCCGGCCCAATAGGAGAGCGGCGAGCCGGCGAGCATGAGCGGGCCGACCTTTTCCGGGTGAATCGCGGCCATCATCATGATTTGCCAGCCAGCCTGGCAGTTGCCGATCAGACAAGGCTTGCCCTCGGCGTTCGGGTGGCATTTGACGACCTCCTCGACAAAGCGGGCCTCGGCCTCGCACACGTCCTCGATCGTCTGACCCGGCACTGGGTCGGGCAAAAAGCCGACGAAATAGCAGGGATGGCCGGCGGCGAGCGCGACCCCGATCTCGCTGTCGTGCTTCATGCCGCCGATGCCGGGGCCATGCCCGGCGCGCGGGTCGAACACGATGAACGGCCGCTTGTTCCGATCGGTGGATGTGCCCTGAGGCGGGACAATCCGCACCAACCCGTAATTCACCGGCCGCGGCAGCGAGCGGCCGTCGAGCACAAGCTCGGCTTCAAAACTCAGCACGTTCGGCACCTTGCGGGCGTTGTGTTCGATGCTGTTGTTGCCGCGCTGCCGCAACACGTCCAACAGTAGAATTGAGCGCTGCCACGCGTCGACCCAATAATCGAGCAGGTCGTTCGCCCTAAACATCGGCCACGGCGATAGTAGGTCCGCGGGCTTCTCCGCCACTGGAGATCCAGGATTACCTTTCATGTCAGCCTCTCAGCTATGAGCCGTGGTTGATAAAATCTCCCTTTTATTTTTCAGTTTTGTGAACTCGCCCCCCGCGTTATGGGAGAATAACGGCCTGGCGCGCCGTGTCCTTGATTTAAATCAAAGAACAGACGACCGCTTAGCGAGCTTGTTGCGCCGCACAAAAAACGCCTGCCGTCGCCGAGTCAAATGGATTCGGCAACGCCTTCCGGCCCATGCCAAATTTTGCGGAACTCCGGCGCACGGCTGTAAATAACCAATGGTCGAACGGGCCGCCGACGATGGGGCCTGAGATGGCTTTGGCATTTACATGGCGCGGACGACCCCACCGGCACGGCAACCCATTTCGAGAACACGTTGAACGCGACGGCAAACGGCACGTCGACTGGATGCACCCGTTCGGACGGCAGGAC
>JBARIB010001125.1:0-3012 GCA_049799535.1 Allostellaceae bacterium
GTGATCATCCCCACGGAACTGGTGCCGGTTTGGCGCCAGAACGGGCAATTGAAGAGGACGTCGAGGTTCCCGGCGTGCGGACCGCCTCCCCGGTGGCCTCCCGTGCTGATCGTGTGTAATTCCTGTGTAATCGTGCCAGGAGAACATGGGAAAACGCGGGATCGCCTTGTACCAGGATTAACTTTTTAGCCCTATGAAATTGCTAGGTAACCGGCTTTTTGGGATCGCCCGGAAAAGGCCGCCGCGGCAACTGCAAATCCTCGTACAGCGGTTCGATTCCGCTTCCGGCCTCCAGGGGTTTGGCTTTAGCCTCAATTTTTCGCTTTTTCCCGCGCGGCGGACTGCAGTGGACCAAACTGCTGGGACCTTTTTTGGTTTCATCTGTTCGTATCACCGAGGGCGACACGCCTTTAACTCGGTTAACAGGGGTATCCAAATGAAATGGATTTTGATCCCACGGCCTTGACCGTTGCTCTGGCCGCAGCCGCGATTTCTGCGCCGGCAAAAGGCGCCGGGTACCTGAAGGGAGCAGCGGTCGGCGGGTGGCCGGCCACTTTGCAGGCCATTATGCAATGTTAGGGGCTGGTGCCGGTTGTGTGATAGGCGATCATGAAGCCAACACGCATGCGCGTCAGCAGACCGCCCCAAAGCCCGGATCCGAGAGCAGCACTTCTTCCCATTAGCGTGTGCGATGGGCGCTGGAAAATTTTTCACTTCCCGACATCGAGCCCGAGCACTTCGTGCACCCGGATCCATTATGACTGCAACGGCGCGTCCCAAGGAGAGCACCGATCCCCGACGCCGCGCCGCCGTCTTTAATTAAGCAAGTCGTGCATCGCGATGGCAGGAACCACCTAGCAGTGGGCAGACGTTTTCGCCATCTCCCAACCCGCCGCAGGTCCGCCGTGATCCACCCCTTTCTCCGATCAGCTGACCTGCCCCGCGACCCTGCTCTTCGGCATCAGCCCACGGCAGCGGGAAGGCAGCCTGAGGGGGTGCTATCGCCGCTTATGCAGCTCCGGCCATTGTTGCCATCCGGCGGCGAGCAGCTTCAAGCGCTTAGACGATGACACCGACAACGCACCGCCATTGCATGCCCTTCGGTTGCGAGCTGCAGGCCGACGGGAGCCTGCGGTTTCGCCTCTGGGCGCCACCGCACCGGGAAGTTCGAGTCGAGTTCGATGACGGAACGCTGGTCATGGATGCGGCCGGCGAGGGGTGGCATGAACTCGTCACCGATTGCGCCCGCGCCGGAAGCCGCTATCGCTTCGTGCTTCCGGACGGATTGCGTGTTCCGGACCCGGCATCACGCTATCAGCCCGACGACGTGCACGGGCCGAGTGAGGTCATCGACCCGGCAGCATACCGATGGCAGGATGTGGACTGGATCGGCCGTCCCTGGCAGGAGGCGGTCGTCTACGAGTTGCACATCGGCGCCTTTACCCCCGAGGGCACGTTCCGCGCTGCTCTCGACAAGCTCGGCCATCTCGTCGCGCTTGGTGTGACGGCCATAGAGATCATGCCGATCGGCGACTTTCCCGGCCGCCGGAACTGGGGCTATGACGGCGTCCTGCCCTACGCGCCGGATTCTTCCTATGGCCGGCCGGAGGACCTGAAGGCGTTGATCGAAGCCGCCCACGCGAGAGGTTTGATGGTGTTGCTCGACGTCGTCTACAACCATTTCGGGCCGGAGGGCGCCTACATCTCCTCGATCGCGCCCCAGACCTTTACCGACCGGCATAAGACCCCCTGGGGCGCGGCGATCAATTTCGACGGGCAGGACAGCAGCCCGGAGCGCGAGTTTGTCATTCACAACGCCCTCTACTGGGTCGAGGAGTTCCATCTTGACGGCCTGCGGCTGGACGCGGTGCATGCGATCCTCGACGACAGCCCGAAGCACCTGCTGGAGGAGCTAGCCGAGCGGGTGCGCGCGGCGGCGCCCGGGCGGCACATCCACCTGATCCTTGAGAACGAAGAGAACCAGGTAGAGCGCCTGGTGCGCCGCATAAACGGCGAGCCGCGCTGGTATACCGCGCAATGGAACGACGACGTCCACCATGTGCTGCATGTCGCGGCGAGCGGCGAGACGAAGGGCTATTACGCCGACTATAAGGGCGATACCGACAAGCTGGGCCGTGCTCTCGCGGAAGGCTTCGCGTTCCAAGGCGAGCTGATGCCCTATCGCGGTCGCCCCCGAGGCGCACCGAGCACGGATCTGCCGCCCGAGGCTTTTGTGTCGTTCATCCAAAACCACGACCAAGTCGGAAATCGCGCGTTCGGCGATCGACTGACCGATTTGGCGCCGGCTGAGGCCGTACGCGCCGTCGCGGCGGTCTACCTGCTGCTGCCCCAAATCCCGATGCTATTCATGGGGGAGGAGTGGGGCGCGGCGCAGCCCTTTCCTTTTTTCTGCGATTTCGGCTCGGAACTGGCGGACGCGGTGCGCAAGGGGCGGCGTGAGGAGTTTGCCCGCTTTCCGGAATTCCGGGATCCGGCGATGCGCGAGCGCATCCCCGACCCGATGTCGGACGAGACTTTCGCCTCGGCCAAGCTCGACTGGGATAATCTCGAGCGACCGACGCATGCCGAGTGGCTCGATTGGTACCGTCGGGTATTGGCAGTGAGGCATGCCGAAGTCGTGCCGCGTCTGGGCGAACTCAGGGCAGGCGGGCAGTATGAAGTGCTCGGCGATGGCGCGGTAAGCATCAAGTGGCCGCTCCGCGGCGACGACACGCTGGTCCTAGCCGCCAACCTTACCGCGAGGCCGGCGGCAGGTTTTCCCGCCGAATCCGGCCGCTTGCTCTGGCAGGAAGGCGAGGCCGGGGAAGATGGCAGCCTCAGTGCTTGGGGAGTTCGCTGGTCAATCATTGACACCATCCGCAAGGAGACCGGCGAGCGCGCCTTGGACGAGCAGGCGCAACGAATGGGCATCAAGTCCCAATTTCGTGACGCCAGGGGCGAGGTGGTTCATACCCGAAACGAGAGTGACGCTGGACAGATGCTGGCTGCCGC
>JBARIB010001126.1:0-2611 GCA_049799535.1 Allostellaceae bacterium
ATGATCACCGGCCAAGGCGACGTGCCGATGGCGGTCGAGGCCATGAAGGCCGGGGCTGCGGATTTTATCGAGAAGCCGATCCGCCGCAACGAACTGTTCGCCAGCATCGACCATGCCCTGGAACACACCCGGGATTCGGCCAAGTTGTCGGTTCGGCAGGAGGTGGCAGCAACGCGTCTCGCGGGTCTGACCGCGCGCCAGCGCCAGATCATGGAGCTGGTGCTGGCCGGTCATCCCAGCAAGAACATTGCCGCCGACCTCGGAATCAGCCAGCGCACGGTCGAGAATCATCGCGCCGCCGTCATGAAGAAGACCGGCTCGCATTCGCTTTCGGCGCTGATCCGCTTGGCGCTCTCCGCCGACCCAGGCACCGGGTCAAGATCTCCCCGCTGACCGCGAACGCGGTGCGGCTGGTCGACAACCTCCCCTTGCCCGATCGGGGGCACCGGCCCGAAGTCGCGCCCGGCCTGGACGAGCGGGCAGCAGCGCCTGTCGACAGCGGCGGCCGGATCCCCGCTTTAACCGGTGCAGCCGAAGCCCGCAGCTCCGGTACTCCGCTCAGCCGGATCAGCGGGCGGCGCCGGGACGGAAGACACTCTGCCGCCACTGAAGGAGCACGCCGGCTCGCCGGGACATCGGCCGCACCCAAATTGCCCGAAATACAACGAAAATAGCGTTTTTCGCGCCAAAGCGGCCCGAGTAGACCGCAGAATAGAGCAGTATTTCAGTCACTTAGAACGCAAATTTGTTACTCCGCGGATCAACGGAATTTTTCACGGGATCAACGAATTAACGCCCCCGTAACAACCGAATAACAACGGAAATTTCGCCGGGCGGAAAAATGGGGAAGGAGGCGGGGAGTCGACGAGGGATTCGCCTCGCAGGAAGATGAGCAGATCGCCCGCCATACCTCGCATTGATCCCACAGAGTCCTTCCTCATAGCGATCGGCAGCAGCGTTTAAAACTGCCCGCGACCCCGCCTGAGGGCTAGACAAGAGCAACGAGTGGACGCAGGCCACGGAGGCACCACGCGGCTCAGCGATGGACCAGTACTGGGATCTTGGAATGCGTGAGTACCTTGACCGTCTCGCTGCCGAGCACGATCGCGGAGATGCCGTGGCGGCCGTGCGATGCCATGACGATAAGGTCACAGCCTTTCGACTCCGCGGTATCGATGATCGCCTGATAGGGATGCTCATGCTCGACATGGACCATCTCGCAGGCGACGCCTGCTGCTTGCGCGGCTTGGGCGACGGCGCCAAGAGTTTTCTCGGCGTGTTTCTGCATGCGTATTTTGTACTGAGCCCGCGTGTCCTCGAGCATCTGCGTGTCGGTCGTGAGCACATGAAAGGGCGGCAACACCGTCAGCGCGGTGGCTTTCGCACCGATCCGCTTGGCCAAGGCGATGCCGTCTTGGACGGCCTTCCCAGCGAGTTCCGACCCGTCCGTAGGTATCAGGATGTTGGTATACATCGTTTCCTCCCTCGGATCTCATTTCGCGAGCCGCTCGCGGATAGACAGCAATTCCTGCCGGCGCTCTGGGCTCGTTTTTGGATAAGTCATTTCAAGGCCTTCGAGCTTATCGAGGAGAATTCTGGACACGATCAGCCGAGCGTTCTCTTTGTCGTCGGCGGGAACGACATACCAAGGGGCGTCGCTAGTGCTTGTCGCACTAAGGCATTCCTCATATGCATTCATGTACTGCTTCCAGAATTTCCGTTCCTCGACATCTGCAAGACAGAACTTCCAGTTCTTTTCCGGCTCGTCGATGCGTTGCAGAAAACGCTTTCGCTGCTCATCCTTCGACAGGTGGAGGTAGAACTTGACGATGCGGGTTCCGTTACTGTGGAGGTGTCTCTCCAGATTCACGATGGAGCGATACCGGTCGCGCCAGACCGTCTTGTCGTCGTGCGGCAAGTCCGGGAGCCCTTCGCTGCGGAGGATTTCGGGATGCACGCGGACGATCAGAACCTCCTCGTAGTAGGATCGGTTGAAGATGCCGATCCGCCCGCGTTCCGGTAGATCACGGGTGGTGCGCCAGAGAAAATCGTGCTGCAATTCGGCGGGGCTGGGATGTTTGAAACTGAATACCTGGCAGCCTTGCGGGTTGACCCCGGACATCACATGCCTGATGGCGCCATCTTTTCCTGCCGCGTCCATCGCCTGAAAAATCAGCAGGAGGGCATAGCGGCTGGACGCGTAGAGCAGCTGCTGCAGCGAACTCAGTTGCGCAACGTGCTCTCCCAGGAGCTTGTGATAGTGCTCCTTCGACTCGTACACGGGCTCCACGGTCGTCGGCCACTTCCGGAGGTCGACCTCGTCTCCTTCCCGCACGCGAAAGTCCTTTGAACTGAATTTCATTTCCGTCCCTTCGGCGGTGCCGGCCACATGGGTCGCGGCGGTTCATTTGGGGTTCGCATCTTCCCGAATCTCCCGCTCCGCCTTGAGCCAGTCCTGGACCGCGTGGCCTTCGCGGTGGCCTTGCCGCTCGTATAGTTCATAAGCCCTCGTGGCGATCTGCGGTGTCACATCGACAGTTTCCTTGGCCAATAGGGGCGCGGCAGTCGGATCGAACACGCGATACGCCAGGAGTTTCACGGGGTCGGTCAC
>JBARIB010001127.1:0-1810 GCA_049799535.1 Allostellaceae bacterium
GCCCTAAGCCGCGTGCTTACGCCAGGCAAGGACTCGCATAACGACTACGTGTCCTACACGCACAACTTCACGGCGATCGCCGAGAAGATGCGTCGCGGGTGTCCGGCACTGCAGGCGAAGCGACTAGTACCTAGTTGCGTAAGTTAGTGGACATGATAATCTGCCATTATGAGAGCAGCGGAAGTGGCATTGACGGACGAGCAGCGGGCGAGCTTGAGAGGTTGGCTGGGCGCGGGAAAGACTGAGCGGCGCATGGCGTTTCGGGCGGAAGTGATCCTGGCCATTGCCGAGGGGCTGAGCAACAAGGCGGCGGCGGAGCGACTGGATACGCGCCCGGCGACAGTCAGCAAGTGGCGGGGCCGCTTTGCACAGGAGGGTTTGTCGGGTCTGCGCGACGCCTCGCGCAGCGGCAAGCCCCGGCAGTACCAGGACGAGCATGAGCGGCGGATCCTGGCGGCTTTGGATGAGCCACCGCCGGCCGGGTACGGGCGCTGGGACGGCCGCTTGTTGGCCCGGCATTTGGGCGACGTCTCCAAACATCAGATCTGGCGGGTCCTGCGCCGGCATGAGATCTCGCTGGCGCGGCGCCGCAGTTGGTGTATCAGCACCGATCCGGCGTTTGCGCAGAAGGCGGCCGACATTGTCGGGCTTTACTTGCAGCCGCCCGAGAACGCCGTGGTGCTTTCGGTCGACGAGAAGCCGCACATCCAGGCTCTGGAGCGCGCCCAGGGCTGGTTGAAGCTGCCCAATGGCAAAGCCGTGACCGGGTTCAGCCATGCCTACAAACGGCACGGGACCACGACCTTGTTCGCCGCTCTCGATGTCGCCACTGGCCTGGTCAAGACCGGCCATTACCAGCGCCGCCGTCGGGTCGAGTTCCTGGATTTCATGAAACGCCTGGTTGCCGAACAGGCCGGCCGCGAGATCCATGTGATTTTGGACAATCTCAATACCCACAAGCCCAAACACGACCGCTGGCTGGCTCGGCACAAAAACGTCCATTTCCATTTTACCCCGACCCATGCCTCCTGGCTCAATCAGGTGGAGGTATGGTTCTCCATTCTTTCCGCCAAAGCCTTGGCCGGCGCGAGTTTCACCTCGCCACGCCAGGTTCGCGATCAGATCGATGCCTTCATCAAGGCCTACAATCAAACCGCTCACCCCTTCGAGTGGACCAAGCAAGTCGTCTTCTCGCAGCATCCACGCACTAAGTACGCTAACTTATGCAACTAGATACTAGCTCGTTGGCGCTGATCGTCGCGCAGTTGGGGTTCGGGCTAATCACTGGCGGATGCGGGATCGGGATGCCCCGATATTGAAGCATACCGGCGGTGTTCCGTATCCCGCCCCGCACCCCGGGATCGTGCTGCGCGACTGCAACTGTGGCGAGTGGGATCGTAGCAGCGAATACCGCTGCCGTCACAAGCTTCTGTATCCGTGTGTGCCTCCCGGCACGAACCTGCGCGAATGGCGCAACCCGCTTGTACAGCTCTATCGTCCGGGACGCGTGTAATCTGGATCACACAACCAAGCGTTTTTTTATTGGCCGTTGTTCCCGGCTATGCTGCTGGCGGGCAGACCTGCCCTTCCGACCCCTAAAGGTGGTCGAGTCGGAGCTTGATGTTCTGAATCCGGGTGTGAACCGAGAGGCCTTTGTTAGCCTCTACAAGCGCTAGTTCAGCGCGCCCTCTCGAGCTTGCTGTTCACGCCGACTTCTAGTCGCGTGCTGCGAGATCACGCAGCACGGCGCAGGGTCAGGCGGGTCCAGACGTCGCTGAGCGCGGCGACGAGCGTTTCAATGTCGGCGTCG
>JBARIB010001128.1:0-4035 GCA_049799535.1 Allostellaceae bacterium
TTGATACGCCGGTCTCACGGACCCTGATTGCAGCCGCTTGCGGTTCAATTTCAGATCCTTGCGGAGTTCAGTGGGACCCAAATTGGTAGTGAGGCCCGCGCAGAAGCACCGGCGGCCCCACACATTCTAGGCGGTCCGAACCTCCGGCGGATCGACCCCGTTTGGCCCGGCGCAGTTCCTCCAGCCAGTCCAGTGTCCAGATTGACCAGCAGCAGGGCCGCCACAGCACTCGCCAGTGTCAGGCTGCGCGCAGACCGGTGCCAAGTGGCCTCAAATTTCTCTCGTCTGCGGCTCTTAACCTAACCCAATACTGAGGTGCCAGAGGCGAATCCAGTATGGCGGCAGTCAATACCCGTACCCCTGCGGATAGTACGGGTAGGGCGGTGGAGGCGGATAGCTATTCGAGTAAGCGGCGGTGGCGGCCGCGGTGACACTGGTGCCCACTGCTGCACCGACGGCGACGCCGCCCCAGTAGCATCGTGTACCCAGACGAATATCAGTCTCGCAGCATGGCCCTCAGGGCATCGGGTGCCAGAATACGGATGCGGCGGTAGGACTGTTCCAAGAGGCCCATCGCTTCGAGCTTGCGCAGGACCGCGCCCGCGGTGGTTCGGGCGACATTCGACATGAAAGCGATGTCTTCCTGACTCAAGTCGATCTCGATGGGCGGCGGGTCCGGCAGGGAGGACTGTCGGCAGCCGCCCAAGCGCAGCAGGACCGCGATGCATCGCTTGACGTGATCGCGGATCATACGGTCGTCGGCAGCCCCCATGGCCAGGTCAAGATGGCCGATCGTCACGAGAGCGAAAAATCGCCAGGCCGCGGGATTGTTGTCGGCGATTTCACGAATGCCGTGAAGGGGAAGATGCAACAGTTCGCTGTCGCGGGTTGCCGCGAGCCCGACCCGCCGAGGCTGACCGGTGAAGGCGGCTATTTCTCCGAACCAGGATCCTGGCCTCGCGAAATGTGCGAAGTAGGGTCCGCGCTCATTAGGCGCCATCGATACGTTGAGGCCGCCGGCTACCAGACCAAACATGCCGCCTGGCGGGTCGCCGACCGAATAAATCGACTCCCCTGCGTTGAAGTGGCGAAGATGGCACCGGTCGAGGACGCTGCGCTGGAACCATTGCGGCGTCTGGCCGAGCCAACCCTGTCGCAGGACGATTTCACGCGCAGCAGCTATGTCCAGCGGGTGGCCTCCAATTGATCGCCGACGATCAATTTTCCACCAGAATTGAGGTTAAGCAAGATTAACAGTCGGTTTCTGACGGAGGCGGATGGCCTCAACGCTTTCAGGCGCGGATGTCGCCGCGCCCGCGACGAGGACAGTCACCGGCTCGACCGGCCCCAAGTGCCGCGCGCCAAGCCTAGATGGAGGACTGCATGGACACCCATTTGACCAATGTCGCCCGACCGATGACGGAGGGCAGCGTGCAAGCACCGATCGAGAGAGGCAGCACCGGCGATCTCGCGTCCGGTGCAGGACAGGAGTGGCTGGGCAACTCGTTTTACCGGACCCCTGAGGTACAAATCTCAGGGATCAAATCCTGGGCCTCCATCACGGCAGTGAGCTACCACCGGGGTGGCGGTGAAACCATATGGCGAGGTGACCGCCACCGGGTCGTTCTTACACCGGATCAACTCCCCCCGATGCTGGTCCAGATCGAACAAGGCCACACCCGGCAAATGCCGCTTGCCGCGCCCGGCACCCTTGCGTTTTTTCCTGCCAGCCTCAAGGTTCGGGTTGTTCACCCCCCAGCGAGGTTAGTTCAGGTCCTCTGGGATACGGATTTGTATTCGGCCTTGCTGCCGGAGCTCGGAGCAGCGGCATCCGGATTTGAATTCCTTTATGCTTTGCAAGACCCTTTGCTGAGCCAAATCGTCAGGAGTTTGGCCGAGGAGATCGAAGGTGGCATTGCGGACAGGATCCTAATCGAAAGCCTTGGCACTGCCTTATGTATCCGCATCGCCCAGCGTTTTGTCGGGCGTCTGCCCCTGCCGACCAACAACAAGGGCCTTTCGCTGGAGCGGTTGCGCCGGGTGCGCGACTACATCGAGGCGCATCTCGATGAGGACCTCTCGCTCACCGTGCTCGCCGACATCGCGTGTCTGAGCGCCTATCACTTCAGCCGCTCATTCAAGGAGTCGGTGAAGGTCGGGCCGCAGCGCTATGTCATCCAACGTCGGCTCGAACGGGCAAAAACCCTGCTGCGCCGAACGAAAGAGCCTCTCGCTCTGATTGCACAAGAAAGCGGCTTCGCCGACCAGAGCCATCTGACCTCGATCTTCCGCCGGGAGATCGGCGTGACACCCGGGCGATTCCGCGCGGCGATGGCGTGAGCCGGACGGCCGGAGACCTGACGGAATACTCCTCCAGCCGAATGATTGCCTCGTCAGCCATCGGCCGCAGGAGCGAACGCCTATAGCGCCTCCACGCGCGAGCATCTCCGCAAGGATTTAAAATCAAGACCGCAAGGGGCTGCAATCCCGTCACGCTGGACTTCCCTATCTTAGACACTCTGGCCTCTGCGCTCCGACGCGACGAGGCAACCACGAGATCAGCAATATGTCATGAAACCTGGAGAGGAGTGCAGACTCATGCGAAGGCAGATTGGACTACTATCGATCGTCGGATTTTTCGGTTTGCTTGCTGCCGCGGATGCGCAAACTACATCGTCTTCAACCGGCAGTGCGGTATTTGACGGTACATATCGGTTTGTCTCTTCGGCGAAAGTCAATCCGATGTATACGTCGAACAAAGGGAATATGGCCCCATGTCCGGACCGGACACCGGGTCCGCTCACCATCGTGCAAGGTCAAGCGCAGTACACCACTGAGACAGGCTATCAGCTTCAGGGAACGATCGGGCCGGACGGCGAGCTGGAGCTGCGAGTGATGGCGATCGGCGGCTCCCGTCCAATGGAGATACGCACGTCAGCGGCACAAATCGACGGCACCGGCACGTTACGCGCCCGCCAGATCGGTGGTGCGTGTAGTTATGATTTTATTTGGCAAAAACAATCCACGTAAAAAAATGAAAGTACGAGAGTAAAAACCGCTGCGAAGGAAGGCAAAAAGCCTACTGACCAGCCTCGCAGACTCTGAGGCTGGTCAGTATTTGGGTATCTCGGTACAAGACAGGTCTTTGCTGCCGCCAACCTGGGTGTACAGCTCAATCTACCCGACCGGTTTCAGCGGTTTTCGAAGATCCGACCACTCGAATGCACGCGACGATTGCGACCGCGGGGAACTTGGCCCCCATCCTCGATCATGGCTCACGCGTCGCGCCGCCGAAAGATGCTGACGGGAAGTCCTTCGGCATTTCCACGGGAGAAGTTGAAACGTAATTTGAACCCTGCAGCTGGAGGGTTATCCATGCGCTGGAAGCACAGTAAGCTCGCCTTGCTTAGTCTGGCTTGGCTCGTCGTGCCGACATTTTTCGGCCCGCGGGAGGCGGCTGCCCAGCAAGGCCAGAAGCCCAATATTGTCATCATCTGGGGCGACGATATTGGGCAGTCGAATATCAGCGCCTATACGAACGGACTGATGGGCTATCGCACGCCCAACATCGACTCGATCGGTCAACAAGGAGTGCTGTTCACCGACTATTACGGCGAGCAGAGCTGCACTGCAGGCCGCTCGGCTTTCATCACTGGCCAAAGCGTGTTCCGCACTGGTCTCAGCAAGGTCGGGCTGCCGGGGGCCGATCTGGGCCTCAGGAAAGAAGATCCGACATTGGCCGAGCTCTTGAAGCCGCAGGGCTATGCGACGGGGCAGTTCGGCAAGAACCATTTGGGCGACAAGGACGAGATGCTGCCGACCGCCCATGGCTTCGATGAGTTCTACGGCAACCTCTACCACCTCAACGCCGAGGAGGAGCCCGAACTTCCCGACTACCCGAAAGTCGACGATCCGGAATTCCCGAATTTCCGCAAGAATTTCGGTCCGCGCGGCGTCATCCACAGCTTCGCGAACCCCGACGGTACCCAACGGATCGAGGATACCGGGCCGCTGACCAAGAAGCGCATGGAAACC
>JBARIB010001129.1:0-2594 GCA_049799535.1 Allostellaceae bacterium
CCGACGCCGTCGAGCGCGCTCTACTCGCGCAGGAAGACGCGATCCCAGAGCCGCCGGAGGATCCAATGTCGGCCGACCGCGTCCGCTGGGAGCATATCCAGCGGGTCTTCGAGCTATGCGAGCGCAATGTTTCGGAGACGGCGCGCCGCCTCAAGATGCATCGCCGCACTTTGCAGCGCATCCTGTCCAAGCACGCGCCGCGCAGCTGAACCTCTGAGGCGGCCCGACCACGATGCCGGCGGGTTATCCGGCCCGGCACGCGGCGCAGTCAGCGACGAAGCGGTCGATGGCATCGAACCACCGGTTGCGGATGGCATCCTGCTCGAGAAACGGCTCGTGCTTGGAATCGGGAAATTCGACGAGTGTGCAGTTGGGCAGAAGCGATGCTGCTCGCCGGTGTGCCTCGGGTTCGACAAAGGCTTCGATCCCGGCGCTCGCCAGCAGTATTGGAGTGTGAATTGCGGCGAGGAACTCCGGCTTCTTTATCCTACCCACAAGCGAAAAGGCGGAGTCCAGCCAGCCATAGGTGGGCTCATCCACCCGCAGCTGGGCGCGCACCGAGAACCAGCCATGTTGCAGGCGGCAGCGTTCGGGATCGCTCGTGATCCGGCTGCGTTGGGGCGATGGGAGCCGGTCGGGGCTCCAGCGCCCCGCCCCGGGGATGAAACACAGACCGAGACCAGATGCTCGCGCGGCAACCGTGATGCAGCGCGCCAGGCTGCGCGGAATGCGGCCGGTGCGGATGTCGAGCATCGGCGCCGACAATATCGCTGCGGCGAATAGATCGGGAGATCGCCGCAGGCTCAGAAGCGCGATCGCGCCGCCCATCGAATGGGCAATCAGCAGCCGCGGATGCCGCGCCGGCGGCAATGTGTTTGTGAACAGCGCTAGATCGCTCGCGTCGCGGTCGTAGCGGCGCGCGCGCGGGCGGCTTGGCAACCGGCGAGGCCGCTCCGAGCCGCCCTGTCCGCGCCAATCGATAAACCAGACCGAGAGCCCGCGCGCGGCGAGGTCGGCAATAGTCTCGAAATATTTTTCGATGCACTCGGTAAAGCCGCCGGCCATCACGCATTCGGCCCGCGGTGCCTTAGCCGCGAGATAGCCCCAGCGCAGATTCGCTCCGTCCGGAGCTGTAAATCTGCCCCATTCAAAACCTGAGGGCTCGAGGAACCGCGCCGGTAAATCCGGAAGACCCGGCGGCTCTTCTTGAAGCCGCCTGGTGCGGCGGTGCAGGTTTTCTTGGATTAGGGGGTTGGAAAAACGAGTGTCGGGCATCACCCGCCTGAGACCGTCTCAATGAGATGTCGCATTCGACCCCGGAGCGCTATCGCAGACACGATCGCTTTCGACTTCGACCTGCTGCCTCCTGTTTTAGCAAACAAAATACAAACACGGGCTTACCTCGAATCAAAAACCGGCGCCACGTGCGGAAGAGCTTTGTCCCTCACACGTGCTTCCTTCGTCTGCAAACGTGTTTTGTGCAACGATAGCCCGAGAATATGTCCAAAATAGTGATGGTGAGGTCTGCGCCGCCTCGCAGCCCTGCTTCGGGCCGCCTCAATCCATCGCTGCTACCGAAATCGTCGAAACGGTGGAATCTGGTTGATTGAACAGAAGCGACTGACACCCAAGGTTGGTGCCGGGGAGCGTGAGGCAGCACATCTTCCATCCTGAAGACTGCGCACGGATGGCGATTGACGGCCAGTTAGCCGAAGCCGGCTGGCTCGTGCAGTCGCGCGAGCAGATGAACCGCAGCGCTGCGCTCGGCGTCGCCGTGCGCGAATTCCCGACGGCCTCCGGACCGGTCGACTATGCCCTGTTCGTTCCTCAAAATGGTGGACACCGAGGGGGAGGATTACTGCCAGGGTTTCTTCGAGCGCTTCCGCAAAATCGCGCTGAGCCTGCAGCCCGGCTGAACGTGCTTACGCGCCGGCGACGGTGAGGTCGTCGACGCGCAAGGTCGGCGAGTCGGCGCCGGTCTTGAATTCGAGATCGTTGGCGGCCTGAAGGCGGGCGAAAATGTCCTTCAAATTGCCGGCGACGGTCATCTCGCTGACCGGGAAGGCGATCTCGCCTTTTTCGATCCAGAAGCCCGCAGCGCCTCGGCTGTAATCGCCGGTGACCCCGTTGACCCCCATGCCCATCATCTCGGTCACGTAAAAACCGCTGTCGATATCGGCGATCAGCTCTTTAGGGCCTTGGGCTCCCGGCTCGATCCAGACATTGGTCGCGGCCGGAGAAGGCGGCGAGGCGGTGCCGCGCGCCGCGTGCCCGGTCGTCTTGAGGCCGAGCTGGCGGGCCGAGCGCAAATCCAACAGCCAGGTCGTCAATACGCACTTGTCGATGAGCGCGCGGCGCCGGTTGGCGATGCCCTCGCCGTCGAACGGTTTCGAGCGCAGCCCACGATGGCGGTGAGGGTCGTCGATGATCGTGATCGCCTCGGGAAAGATTTTGTCGCCGAGCCGGTCTTTTAAAAAGCTCGTGCCGCGGGCGATGGCCGGCCCCGAGATCGCCCCCAGCAAATGTGAAATGAAGCTGCGCGCGACGCGCGGATCGAATACGACCGGGCAGCGGCAGGTCGGCATTTTCTTCGC
>JBARIB010001130.1:0-3938 GCA_049799535.1 Allostellaceae bacterium
AAATGAGGGCGGGGCGGCAGCTTCTTCGAGCCGACGGTACTGACCGGTGTGACGACCGACATGGTCATCACCAAGGAGGAGACCTTTGGCCCGGTCGCCCCGCTCTACCGCTTCAAGACCGAGGACGAGGCCATCAAAATGGCCAACGACACCCCCACCCTAACCCTCCCCCGCTCGCGGGGGAGGGAAGGGAGGGGGCCGCATCTGGCGCGTCGCTGAGGTGCTCGAATACGGCATCGTCGGCATCAACGAGGGCATCATCTCGCCGAAATCCCGCTGGCGAGATCGCGCCGTTCGGCGGCATGAAGGAAAGCGGCATCGGCCCGTAAGGGTCACGCCGACGCGGTCGGCTTGACCGGCGGTGCCTCCGGTTACAGCCCGGGGAGCCTGGGCGTCTGAGCCCAGGTCGGGCGGGCGCGACAGGCGTCGAGATACGCCGCCACCCTGGGGAATTCGGCAAAGCCGAAGCCGGACTTCTCGATGACGTTGAGCACCGGGCAGTAGGCGCAATCCACGAGTCCAAACTCGGCGCCCATCATCCATTTGTTGTGTGCCAGGTGGTCTTCGATGATCGTCAACGCCGCCGGCAACGCCTGCTCGCCGCGTGCGACGGTGGCCTCGTCGACCGGACGCCCGAACAGCTTCGCGCGGAAGCGCAGCGCCACGTCGCCCGCCGGCGGCATGATGTGCTGCGACAGAAAGAACAGCCACCTGAGCGCGTCGGCGCGGCCGGCCGCTGTCGCTGGCCATAGCCGGCCGGTCTTCTCGCCCAGATAGGCGAGGATCGCCTGCGACTCCGGCAATGTCAGCCCGCCGTCCACCAGAACCGGCACTCGGCCGAACGGGTTAAGCGCGAGAAATGTCGGCTGCCGGTGTTCCCCCTTGCCCAGATCGACCGGCACGATCTCGCAGTCGAGCCCCAGCTCCTTGAGGGCGAAGGTCACCTTCTGCGGGTTGGGTGACGGGAAATGGTACAGCTGCATCGCTCTCTCCTCGATCAAAGGGATTTACCTGCTTCTCGCACGGCCGGCATGGTCACGTCGCGACGGTGTTGACGTAATCGGCAAAGCAGCGCTCGATCAGCGTCGCCCAGCCGCGGTCGTAGCGCTCGCGCAACGCCGCCGCCGCGTCGCCGAGCTTTTCCCAGCCGGAATGCGTCAGCTCGACCCGGCTGCCGTTCCCCTCCGGCGTGAAGCGCAGTTCGATCAGTTGCGCCAATTCCGCCGAGAGGCCGACGATCCACGTGAAGGTCAGGCGATGCGGCGGCTCGTACGCGACCACCGTGCCCCATGCTGTCTCCCGCCCGTCGGCCCCGCGCTCGAACACACGGCCGCCGGGGCGCGGCTCGATCGCGCAATCGACCGGGTCGGGGCCGGTGTGGAACTGCGCGAGCGGCCACCACCGCGCGAGATCGCGCGTAAAACATTCGAAGTGCCGCGCCGGCGCGGCGCGGATCGAAACCGCCTTGACGATCGGCGGCACCGTGAACTGGGCAATTGTCATCGGTTCAGCTCCTCGTCGATCCGCGCCGCCATGCCGCCAAGCGCCTTGCGCCACATCGCCTCGATCGCCGCGCGCAACTCGCCGAGCGCCTGCGGATTGGCGACGTAGAGCCGCCGGGTGCCTCGGCGGCGCTCGCTGATCAACCCCGCCTCTTTCAGCACCTTCAGGTGCTGCGATACGGCGGGACGGCTGACCGGCAGACCCTCGGCAATAGCGCCGACCGGCTGTGGCGCGGCCAGCACCCGTTCGAAGACCAGCCGCCGCGTCGCATCGGATAAGGCGGCCAGTGCCGCTTCGTAAGCCATAGCTTACGTTAGCTTGCGCTTACCAAGCTTGTCAAGCGGCTGTTATCGGGTCGCGGCGGCCAAGCGTCTCGCCGAGACCGCCGGCGCGATGAAATACCTCTGCATGGGCGGCATCGAGCGGTAGCTTGACAGAACACGTCGGATATCCCATGTATATCCCAAATGCCGAGTGGAGAAGACGATGCAAGTGCAGGTCGCACGCTGGGGCAACAGCCTTGGCCTGCGCATCCCCAAAGATATTGCGCTTCGAGCCGGTCTGCGCGAGGGCGCCCGGGTCGAGGTTGAGGCTGAGGGCGACCGCATCATCATTTCTCCGGCTCGCCCACGCTATGTCCTCGCCGATCTGTTGAGGGGGATGACGCCGGAGGCAATGCGACAGGCGTTCGATTGGGGGCCGGACAAAGGCCGTGAGATCGTCGAGTGAGACAGGCCCCTATGTCCCCGAGGCAGGCGATCTCATCTGGACCGATTTCGATCCGCGCATCGGTCGTGAGCAGGGCGGCCGACGCCCAGCGCTGGTTGTCTCGCCGGCCGATTTTTGCCGGGTAACCGAGTTCGCGATCGTCTGCCCGATTACCTCACGCATTCGGCCCTTTGGCACCAGCGTTGTGTTGCCGATCGGGTTGCCGGTTTCCGGGGAGATTTTGACCAGTCACGTGCGCAGCATCCATACGCTGGCCCGTGCGATCAGCTACGCCGGAGCCGCGGTTCCTGCCGAGGTCTTGCACGAAGTTCGCATGAAGCTGGCCGCCCTGATCGGGCTCTAGCGCGATTTTGTCGGGCGGGCAAAGGGTCGGCAATGAACCGACTTCGAACCTGACGCGGTCAAGAAGGGCGCCGTCGCCCTCCCATTGCGGCGCCAATTCAGCGGCATGACCATCGACCACCTGGTGGTATTCTCGACCGCGGCACCCCGGCAGTCCGCATTGTAGCAAGGCCTTAAGGCACAGTAGGGAGGCACGGATATGGAACGGAAGAAGGCATCGGATTTCCCGCAGGGGCTTCTCGACCTGTTCGACGGATATGTGCATGGCGGCATCAGCCGCCGCGACTTTCTGGATGGGGCACAGAAATTTGCTGTCGGCGGTGTGACTGCGGCAGCGCTGTTTCAGATGCTCAAGCCCAATTATGCGTGGGCCATCCAAATTCCCGCAGACGACAAACGGATCAGGGCGGAATACGTCAGGGTGCCGTCACCGCAGGGCAACGGAAATATCAAGGGCTATTTCGTGCGGCCGGCGAATGCAGCCAAATTGCCCGGTGTCCTGGTCATCCACGAGAATCGCGGCCTCAATCCTTACATCGAAGATGTGGCGCGGCGGCTGGCGGTGGCCGATTTCATCGCCTTCGCGCCCGACGGGCTGACTTCGGTGGGCGGCTATCCCGGAGATGACGAGAAGGGTGCCGCGCTCTTCCGCGAGGTTGACCGCGCCAAAATGGCGGAAGACTTCTTCGCCGCGGCAATGTGGCTGAAATCGCGTCCGGACTGCACCGGCAAAATCGGCGCGGTCGGATTCTGTTTCGGCGGCGGCATCGTCAATCAGCTGGCGGTGCGGATGGGCTCGGATCTAGCCGCGGCAGTTCCCTTCTACGGAGCCCAACCGAGCGCTGCCGACGCCGCCAAGATCAAGGCGCCGATAAACGCGCAATACGGCGAACTCGACGCGCGCATCACCGGCGGATGGCCAGCCTTCGATGCCGCCCTGACGCAGGCGCAGGTGCCGCACGAGGGTCATATCTACAAAGGCGCCAACCACGGCTTTCACAACGACACGACCCCCCGATACGATGAAGCCGCAGCCAAAGAAGCCTGGCAGCACACCCTGGATTGGCTGAACAAGTACCTGCGGGCTGTGCCGAAAACGTCCGGCTAGGGTTTGTTGGCGCCCACCAGGTCGAGGCGCACATCGCCAACGCCTTTGAATGCCACCGACAGAACTTGCCAGTGATGCTCGCGCTCCATAGACTTTGACTGTAAATTCAACCGGGTGTTCGCCATCTGGCCGGAAGCGCGAGCGACCCAGGGAGGAACCGATGCCAGCCAAGAAATGGATGCGGGGGGCCGCCAGGACGACGTTCGCGGGCCTGGCGTTGGCGGCGCAGAGCGCCGGCGCCGCCGAGCGCCACTTC
>JBARIB010001131.1:0-2280 GCA_049799535.1 Allostellaceae bacterium
AGCAATTCGCGGCGCGGCAGCCATCGCCGGGCGATGCGATCAATCTTCGGCGTCGCGCTTTGCTGTCGCGTCAACGATCGCGTCGCGGCGCTGTCGGCTGAGGGAATGCCATAAGCCCGGTCGCGGATCGCGGCGAGGCGCCGCCTTGACCGCCGGTCGCTTCGGCCTTCGCTAAGCGCAAACGAAACGAGGAAAAAAGTCACCGCGACACAAACCGCGGAAGCGACGGCAATCGACGTTTCCAGATCGAGGGTGGTACCCATTTTTCAAATCTCTCCCCGCCTTCGCGGCCGGCCGGCGGGCCTGTTTCAGATGATCTCCAGCAGTGCTCGATCGAGGCCGTAATATTCGGCGCGCGGCAGGAAGTAAGGACGAATCCCGCTCGAGTGGAAGACGCCGCGCAACTTGCCGTCAGTCGTCTCGCCTTGGAACTGAAAGGAGAACAGCTCCTGTGTCGTGATCACATCGCCTTCCATTCCGACGACTTCGATGATGTGGGTGATGCGACGTATGCCATCGCGCATGCGGTTGACCTGCGCGATCAAATGCACGGCGGCTGCGATCTGGGTCCTGACGGCACGGGAGGGCAAGTTGATGCCGGTCATGCCAACCATGTTCTCGAGCCGCGTCAGCGCCTCGCGCGGCGCGTTCGCGTGGATCGTGCTCATCGAACCGTCGTGACCGGTGTTCATCGCCTGTAGCACGTCGAGTGCCTCGGCGCCGCGGATTTCGCCCAGGATGATGCGGTCGGGGCGCATCCGCAGCGCGTTGCGCAACAGATCGCGCATCGTGATCTCGCCGGTGCCCTCGAGGTTTGGCGGGCGCGTCTCCAGTCGGACGACGTGCGGCTGCTGCAATTGTAGTTCGGCAGCGTCCTCGATCGTCACGGTCCGCTCGCTCGGATCGATCAATCGGGACAAGGCATTCAACAATGTCGTCTTGCCCGAGCCGGTGCCGCCGGAAATCAAGATATTGAGACGGCAGCGAGAGGCTACCTTAAGTAGAGTAGCCATCTCCGGAGAGATGTTTGCCTGCTGAGCCATCGTATCGAGGGTGATCGTCTTTTTTGAAAACTTGCGGATCGAAATCGACGGTCCGTCTATTGCCAGCGGCGGAATGATGATGTTGACCCGGCTCCCGTCGGCCAAACGAGCGTCGACGAGCGGGGTCGACTCATCGACGCGGCGGCCGATCCGTGTGACGACTTTTGTCGCGACGTTCATCACGTGGTCGTCATCGCGAAAGCGGACGTCGGTCAGTTCGAGCTTGCCGCGCCGCTCGACATAGACCTGCTTTGCGCCGTTGACCATGATGTCGGTGACGGTTTCGTCATCGATCAGCGGTTCCAGAGGACCGAGTCCGAGCATGTCAGCGATCAGCGACTGAACGAGCTCGCGCTGCTCGGAGAAGTTCAGCTGGATTTTGGTCTCGGTCAGCAGCTCCTTGACCCAGCCGCTGAGCTGCGCCTCGAAGACGGCGCGCTGCATCTCCGCAGCCGCAGCGATGTCCATATGCTCGAGGACGAGCGGCTGGATCTGTGCTTTTGCCGCCTCAACTGCGGAGCGGTTGGAGGAGCGCCTGCCGCCGCTTTCCTCAGAACCGGCCGAGGTCTTGGTTGGATTGAGAAGGCCCTTGATCAGTGCGGTGATCAGATCGCGTCGGGCAATCGGGTCAGGCTCGGTACCGCTGCGCGCGAAATGAGTTTGCACCGCGGTATCGACGACTTTGGCCAGCTCGCCCCGGCTGAGGATGCTGACGCGCTCCTGGCTAAGTTCCGCGCTTAGTTGAGCCTGGAGTTCCTCACACGCCAGGGCGAGGCGCTCCTCCTCCGACATCTCAGGTTCAGCCGGCGGGGAAGGCGACGGTCCGAGGTCCGCGGTGGGGGCCGGATCAAGGTCATTCGCGAGCGGCTGGGCGCGCCGCGACAGCCCGGCAATCCTGGCGTCCAGTGTGTCTTCGGGTGCTGACTTTTTAAAAAAAGCTACCATAGGGAGGGAAGCGCAAACATCCGGCGTTTGACGGCCGGCTGGACGGGTCCGGCGAGGGAGGCGGTGAGCTGCCGCAGCTCGCGCACCAGCGCGCTGCGCGGCGCTGCGACCGGCAGGGGTTGGCCGGAATTGGCAGCCGCTCCCGCCGATTTAGCATCATAGGAGAGGCGGGTATCGAATGACCGACCGATCCCCTTTTCGAACTCGCTCTTGCCGATCAGGGCACGCTCACCGCTGGCGCCCGCCTCGACGAGCCAGAGCCGGGCTTGCGGCGCTTGGTCGCGCCCCAGGG
>JBARIB010001132.1:0-1875 GCA_049799535.1 Allostellaceae bacterium
AGCAATTACTATCAGACGAAGAAATGGCGACTGGTTCAGCTGCCCACGACCCAATGCGGCGGCCGCAGTGTCGACTTCAACCTCGCCAACGGCACTGACACCGACTACGGCCAATTCGGGTACTGAGTGCGCTGGCAGCGGCACATGTGGGTATTCTTTATTGTGCCGGCCGCACGAGAGCCTCAGTTGCTGCGAAACAGGTCCTGCGGAATGCCCGCCGTGGCAAAGACGTAGTCGCGCGAGGCTTCTAGCTGTCGGCGCAGATGCGGCAGATCGACGTCGAGCAGTTGACCCTTCCACTTGCGCACTTTGCCGGCGACGATCACGGTCTCGACATTGGTGCGATCCATCAACGACACCACTGCCCCCGGCACCTGGTTGAGCGGCGCCACATTGATCCTGGTGGCGTCAAGGATGATGATGTCGGCCTCCTTGCCCGGCGTCAGCGAGCCGGTCTTGCTGTCGAGCCTGAGGGCCTTGGCGCCGTTCATCGTGGCGAACCGCAGCACGTCGCGCGTCGTCAGCGGCGCCGGTGTGCCGGCGGGCGGCGTCGGCCACGGATTGGCTGCCGCGTCTGGTGGAAGTCCCCAATCGACTTCGTTTGGTGGAAAGCCCTGATCGAGGATCATCTGGTTCAGGACCACGCGCTGCAGATTCATGCAGGACCGCATCTGGGTGAAGAAGTCGGCGGTCAATGTGCACTCGACATCGACGCTCAGCGACGGCTCCATGCCCAGGCTCTGCAATTTGAGGATGGGCGGCATGCCGTGCCGCATGTTCATTTCGATCGGGACGGCGACCGAGACCTGGGCGCCGGCGTCATGGACCCCCTTCCATCCGGCGTCGGACATCCCGGTCATGTGGATGAACAGGTTGTCGGGGCCGAGCCCGATGTCATGATTGACGCCGCCTTGGCCCTGGGCGAGCTGATCCAGGATCGGACGTATCCCGAATGGTGAGAGGATATGCGCCGCGATCTGGAGGCCGAGCTGGCGCCCGATCGTCCAGGACTGCTCGTAGATCGCATCCCCAAGATAGACCTCGCCGCCCATGATCATCGTGACGAGCTGGTCGGTCGAAGAGAAGTACTTCTGTTTGATGCGGAACGCATCCTGGGGATAGGCATAATTGGGGCCGTTGCTCCCCGCGCCCTCGAAATAGCCGAACGCAGAACGACGCCCGGAATCGAACAGGGCTTGGATGGCGGCGTCGGAGTGCTGGGGCGTGTGGTGGATTTGCGAGACGTCGTGCACGGTCGTGACGCCGTCATCGAGCTGGCTCAGCGCAGCGAACAGCTCGTTGATATACACATCCTGCGGCCGGTACACGGGCGCGAAGGTGAGAAGAATGTATTCGTAGTAGGTGGTGGTCCCCGCCGCGGTGCCCGAGCCGTCGTTGATCAGGACCCCGTCGGCCAGAAAGCTTCGCAGCACCGTCTCGAATTGATGGTGATGGGTATCGATGAAGCCGGGCATGACAATGCGGCCGGTTGCGTCGATCTCCGCCGCACCGCCCGCCTGCAGGTTCGGCCCGACGGCGAGGATCTTCTTGCCCTCGACCAATACGTCCGCCTGGGCGAAGTCGCCGACCTGCGGATCCAGCGACATCACTGAGCCGCCGCGAATGACGTAGCGCCGTCCGCGCCGGCCGCTGTCGAGCGGTGGATCGCCACCGTCCGCCCTGGCAGGACGCGGCGTAAACAGAGGGAGGCCTGCAGCGGCGACCCCGGTCGCCATGGCACCCTTTAGAAAATTGCGCCGCGAGCCGAAGTGGTTCTGAGGCTGTCCTAGATCGCACAATTTGCACATGCCGACGTTCCCCCACCGCACGAGTTATTCGGCCGAAAGTCGCTCTTTTGGTGGACTTCCGCAATGG
>JBARIB010001133.1:0-2012 GCA_049799535.1 Allostellaceae bacterium
CCGTAGACCGGCGCCAGCAGATCACGCGCTTCGGCCCGTCGGCTCTGTTCACCCCACAGCCGGGCAAGGCTCGTTGCGGCGCGCAATTCCAGCGATTTCGCGTGCTGGGCTTGGGCGATGCGGATCGCCTGCTGAAGAGAGGCTTGGCCCTCGTTGAGCTGGTTTTCGGTGAGCAGCACCGTTCCGGTAAGGCGGTGCAGTTCGGCATCCCACTTATGCTCGCCGGTGGCGTCCGCGATTTCCAATCCCTCCCGCAATGCGGCCAGTGCCGCCGTGCGATCGCCATGTCGGGCCAGGCCCTCGGCCAGGAACGCCAGACCAAAAGGCAAATTGAAAGTCCGTCCGAGCTCGGTCCATTTCGCTACGCCCTCGCGAATGCGGGCGATTGCTTCGTCGACGGCACCTTGTCCGAGCAATGCCGCGCCACGCAGCATGCCTGGTTCGAGATTAAACGAGAGCCGCTGCTCCGCAGCCACCGCCTCAGCAGCATCGAGTTGGCGCAGGGCTCGTTCTGGCTCACGGCGATTGAGGTAAACCTGCGAAGAAAGAAGGAGAGCAAAGCCCAGCGTGAACGGGTGGGCGATCCGCTCGGCCAGCGCCAAACCCTTAGCGGTGCTGGCGAACGCCTTGTCGGGATATCCGAGCAACCATTCGGCCCAAGCGCCAGTAATTTGGGCGCAAACACCGGGATCGTGTCCGCCATAGACGAGCCGATGGGACGCATGCTTCTCCGGATCGTAGAGAAGGCGTCCGGCGTCGGCGTGCTCGCGAGTTTTTGCCGGATCCCCCGCGTGACCCCACGTCGTCCAGCCGCTGTGATGCGCCTGGAGCCGCAATCCATCGTCTCCCTCCCGTTCGGCCATCCGCAGCAACCTCTCTGAGAGCGGCCCGGCGGCGGCTATTCCACCGGACGCGTTATCGCGAGTTGACTGCCACACCCCATAGAGCGCCTCAAACCGTTGTTGCAGCTCGCCGCTGCTCTCGGCGAGCTCGAGCGCCCGCGTATAAGCCGGCTTCGCTGCGACGGCGCCTTTGGCGGTAAACAGACAGAGCCCCAACGCCAGTTGCAGCTCGATTTCGCGGCCGTTCCGGATCGGGCTCTCCGGCAGCGAATGCAGCAGACTGAGACCTCGCTCGAAATGGGCAATCGCTTCGAAGTAAGCGAATCGCGCCGCGGCATGCCGGCCCGCCTTCAGCCATTGATCGACCGCGCGTTCGGTGTTGCCGGCAGCCATCAGGTGATGGGCGAGCAGCTCTGGCTGGCGCTCGACGAGATCGGCGAAATGCTCTTCCAGCGCCGCCGCGACGCGAGCGTGCAATTCCTGCCGTCGCCCGCGCAACAGGGTCGAGTAGGCCGCGTCCTGCACCAGCGCGTGCTTGAACAGGTAGGAGGCATGCGGAGCGGTGCCGCGGCAGAACAGGAGCCCGGCCTCGCTGAGCTGGGCCAATGCGGCCTGCAGCTCCCTCTCGGGACGCTGTGCCACAGGCACGATCAGTTCACGGGCAAACTCGCGGCCGAGCACCGCGCCGATTTGCGCAATCTCCTTGGCGGCCGGCCCGAGCCGGTCGAGGCGAGCTATCAACGAGGCGTGCAAGGTTGCCGGCACCGACTGCGCAGCAAGAGACGTCGTCGCCAGCACCTCGGCAAGCCGGTCGCCCTGCACGGCGCTTTCCAGCACCGCCTTGGTCAGCTCCTCGACAAACAGCGGCACCCCGTCGGTGCGCTCGACGATCTCCGCGACGATCTCGGCCGTGAGCCCGGCGCTGCCGGCCAGCTTGTGCACCAGCGCCTCGCCGTCACGTTCGCCGAGCCGATTGAGCGCCAAGCTGGTGACGTGGGAAGTGCCACCCCACGGCGGCTGGAACTCGGGACGAAAGGTGATCGCCAGCAGCACCGGTAGCCGGCGCACCCGGTCGACGGTCAGATCCAGCAATTCGCGCGAGGTCGGGTCGATCCAGTGGGCATCCTCGAACACCGTCAGCACCGGCCGGCGCCGCGCCTCGGCTTCGAG
>JBARIB010001134.1:0-2076 GCA_049799535.1 Allostellaceae bacterium
ACTCGCCGTGGTCCGCATGCGGGCGCGGGCTTACCGCTTGCCACGCTCGACGCATGTGTGACCATGGCGTTCGGCCGGCGGGAAGAACCCGCGGCCTGTTCTGGGGGATGGATACCGAGACGAACCGCATCTGTGTTCATGCTACCGGCCTCCATCCATCCCAGCCCGTTACCGATCGTTGGAGTCACGTCCGTCCGACGCAGCCACCGGCGGATCGACCTTCACCAGGTAGCCCGTCAACACCCAAGCACGCTGGCTCGGGGCAAAGCGCGGCGCCAACAGCCCGTCATTAATTTCCCGGGTAACGGCGAAGCGGTTGAACGCGGTTGCTGGTAAGAAGAGCCGGGTATTGTCCGCAAAGCCATCCGACGCGGTGTCGATGTCGCCTTCCAGCGCGGAGATGATCCCGTCACCGTTGGTGTCGACGCGTGCGACCTCGGCTGCGTAGGCATCAAACAGCCGCCTCTGGAGATTTCGGACATTCGGCTCGAATGATGCCAGCCGTTCGTAGACATCAAGGTAGATCTCGTTGGCGAGGCCGCTTGGGATGCCGCGCTGGCGGAACTCGCGCTGCGCGTCGTCGTCGGCGTCAAATTTGTCGGGATCGCGGGGGAGATTGGGGTTGTCTCCGACCGCCTGCGGCTTGTTTTGCTGCCCGCCCGGTCCCGGACCAGGGACGATCGATTGCAGCTTGCCAATCTCGCCGTCCTCGAAGGCATCGGGCGGTTGCCCGAAATTGTCGGGGAACCCGCCGGTGAATGGCAACTCGTACAGCGGGTGGATCCAATTCGTCCCTAGATAGTTGAACTCCCAATAAGAATGCACATCGGATTGTTGCATGGCGTTGTACGCACCCATGCTCTCTTGAAGAGGAACGACGTTTGTTTGCTTGTCTGGGAATTTATCGGATGCACCCGGGAAGCGCGGGGCCTGCCCATCGAGGGTGAAGATGTGACCCGGCACGTTATTGCCGGGCAGGTTATAGCTGGCGCCCATTTTCGCGAGAACCTTTGCGTCAGCCTCGGTAATCGTTCCGAATGTTGCATGGCCGTCTGGGCGAGGAGGGCTGATGTTCGGGACGGTGATATCGTGGATCATCCACCCTTCATACCAGCCGCTCTCGTTGTTGATGACGAACAATGGCGAGATATCGGTGAAAACATCGATAAAGGCGCCAGGATCGTTGGGATCGGTGGGAAGATCTGGCTTCGGCTCCAGCACGACACGTACGGCGCCGACCGCAGGGAGTCCACAATTTGCCCCGGTGGCAGTCAACTCAACATTGGCATCATTCACGCCGGGGATTATTGCGGTAAAAACGTTCGGTTCGAAACCGGTCGTATCAAGTAAGTAGTATTGGAACAGTTGACTGGGAGCGTCGGCTTCGGCGAACGCCTGCATTGGCGGATAGGTGTGTGGCCGGTTAGCCAGCTGGGCCAGCCGGTCCTGAAGTGGATCGGGTAAATTGACGATATCGCCGCGGGTGCGGACCGCAGCTTCGTCCGCCGCCGCGTTCGAGTTTGGGTGGCAGGGCGGTTGCGGTTGCTCCGCTCGGGCGGCATGAATGCTCGACCCTGCTGGAATTCCAAGCGCTAACGCGGAGCACAATCCAACAACCCGTGCGCTATTCATTAGCTTTTGCTGCATAACCCTCTCCTTCATGTGATATAGAAACCGACGCATACCTAACTTTCCGAAATTGCTGCGCGGGGCACCCCATCTCTTGTAGGGTTCGGGCAATTCGGCTACTTGGTCCACGGTTGAGCGTCTGATCCCGACAACCGTGCAAGTCGTATTTTGCTGGCACTACTTTTCTTACTTTGCTGGCGGACAGCGGCGCAGTCCTCGCCATTCTCTCCTCCGCAATCGCCTCATGCTGTCGGCGTTGCGAAGTGCGAGGATGCTTGAGTTCGCGGCGGAAAACTTCAAGATGCGCTTGATTTACCCTTAAGCTGACCTTCTTTTTTCCTTAAGAGATGTCCGCTAAGGCCGAGCCGGAGGGAGCGCAAGCGGTTGTCAGGTTTGGCGGTCACGTGCTCAGTATCGCGCGACGCGAGTTTCGTTGTGGGACTGACC
>JBARIB010001135.1:0-2467 GCA_049799535.1 Allostellaceae bacterium
GGTCAGTATCATTGATCGCATTTCGCGAGAGGATCCGCGGCTTTCCGTCAGAGACGCGTCAATTCTGCGTATTCTTCGTCATCAATCGGGACGAATCGAACATTTGTTAACGTTAATAACCGGTACGAAGCGACAACAACTCTACCGCCTAACCCTTACTAACGCCTGGCCCCCTGACGTGAACGCAACGGGCGGATCACTGGTGGCCAAAGCGAGGACCTACTCCCGCGAATGTGCAGCCGATCACACCGGGTGGAACCGCAAGCGGCAGGGGTCCGCTTTCGGCGCAACCTCCCCGTTCACCGTGGCTTCGGCGAAGGTCGGCTCACCACCGAGGGCGTGTGAAAACGCCCCTAACGTGATAGTTTGGTGTCCTGCTATTGGGGGATGGCGGGATGAAACGTTTCGTGGAAGGCGAGGACCGGCTGCAGGGAGCGTTGCTGCCTCACTGCCTGGATGACTACGTGACGGAGAACAACCCGGTCCGGGTGATTGAAGCGTTCATCGACGAACTGGATCTGGCGACACTGGGCTTCGACGGTGTCGTCCCCGAGACCACCGGGCGGCCGGCTTACCATCCGGCGACGCTGCTGAAGATCTATCTCTACGGCTATCTCAACCGTATCGCGTCGAGCCGGCGCCTGGAGCGGGAGACCCAGCGTAACATCGAACTGATGTGGCTGACCGGACGCCTCATGCCGGATTTCAAGACCATTGCCGATTTCCGCAAGGACAACGGGCCAGCGATCAAGGCGACCTGCCGCCAGTTTGTAATGCTCTGCCGACGGCTGGACTTGTTCTCCGAGACCGTGATCGCGATCGACGGTAGCCGGTTCAAGGCTGTGAACACTCGGGACAAGAACTACACGCATGGTGCGATCGAGCGTCGTATGGAGCAGGTCGAAGCCAGCATCGCACGCTACTTATCGGCACTGGACACCGCCGATCGGCAAGAAGGCGAGGTCGCTGAAGCCAAATCGATGCGGCTAAAGGACAAGCTCGCCCGCCTTAAGCAACAGATGCAGCACCTGCGAGAGATGGAGATCGCCGTTCAGGCCGCGCCGGATCGGCAGATCTCGCTGACCGATCCAGATGCTCGCGCAATGGCGACCAGCGGCAAAGGCACCGGCATTGTCGGCTACAATGTGCAGACCGCTGTCGACGTCGAGCACCACCTGATCGTGGCGCACGAGGTGACCAATCTGGGCCATGACAGAACCCAACTCGTGCCGATGGCGCTCAAGGCGCAGGAGGCGACCGGAAACGAGGAAATCACCGTGCTGGCCGATCGAGGCTACTTCAGCGGCGACCAGGTATTGGCATGCGAGAACACCGGGGTGCTGCCCTGTATACCAAAGACATTGACATCAAGCAGCGCCAAGCGCGGCCTCTTTTCGAGGCAGGACTTCTTCTACGACGCGGAAAAGGACCATTACACCTGCCCGGCCGGCGAACACCTGACCAGAGGGCTGGTTCGATCAGACCGCCGCGGCGACATCGACCAGTACCGCCATCTGACCGCTTGCTTCACCTGTCCTCTCAAGCCCAAGTGTACGCCGGACAAGCTAAAGCGGATCAAGCGCTGGAAACACGAACATGTCCTCGACGCGATGCAAGCCCGGCTCGATCGGATGCCAGAGGCCATGGGCGTGCGCCGGCAAACCGTCGAGCACCCGTTCGGCACCATCAAGGCCTGGATGGGCTCGACCCACTTCTTGACCCGCACCTTGAAGCGGGTCAGCACCGAAATGAGCCTCCACGTCCTGGCCTACAACATCAAGCGGGTGATCGCGATCATCGGTGTCGCACCGCTGCTGCAGGCGATCCGGGCCTGAGTGCCTGGATCAGCCCGCAGACCCCTGCCACATCTGACAGCGGAGGGCGGCCCGTCGACCTCCGCAAATGCGTTTTTCCACGCCCTCCACCCACCCCGGTGGTTCGCCCCGGCTGCCCTGAACGCCGGGTTTGCGCGCCGGCTCCCACTGCAGCTGCTCACGGTACTAATCCCAACCGGGTAAATGGAAGTTGCTCTTTACCTTTACGACGATCTCTTTCTCGGGGATGCCGCCGCCAGGGCGGAGCAGCACCGCCCGGAGGACCCCGAATGCCCGGTAACGGCGCGTTTGAGCCGTTACCGAACGGGCTATCGAAGGTCTCCTCTCCGAACCGACAGCGGTCGCTCGGTCCCGGGCACGGGAACCGCGCCATCAGCTTATATTAACCCAGTTTTTGTTGGGTGCATGACCTGCGCCGTAACGAGCCGCCTGAGGACCAGCTGTATGCAGGCGAGGGTCACGAAGGGGCGCCGGGGTTTGGGCAAGGTTCTCGAAATCCTTGGCGAGACGCTGGTTGCGTCCGAACCAGGAAAAGGTGCGCTGGACCACCCGACGGCGCGGCAGGGCGCCGAAGCTCTTCGCGCCGTCGCTTCGCTTGACGTCTCCAGGCGCAGCAGCGGCACCTTTGCCAC
>JBARIB010001136.1:0-2881 GCA_049799535.1 Allostellaceae bacterium
GGCAATGGCATCCGTCGCGACAAAATTGGGGTCGGTCGAAGGGATCGCGTTACCCCCCCAGACGGTGCTCGTGTCCTTCGAGTGCTGCCAAGTGGCGCGAATCTTGCCGCCGTCAGCTGGGTTGGGATTGACACTGAAGAAGTGGGTGGTGACTTGCTTCCCATCAACGCTGTCGAACAGCGTGGCCTCCGGCGTGAAGAGCATAAACTGGACGCCATCGTCTGTGGGCAGGCAGATGTAGTTCTGGGTGCCGATGCCGTGACCCTCGAGAAACGCCTCGTTCTCCGCCAGATCCACGCGAAGATCGAACGGCACGGCTGGCGGCGTGATGTTGCGGGCGTGGGCGGGTTGTGGCGACGAGACCGTGAAAGCCGCGACGATGCAGGTGGCGCACGCGCTCAGTTGGATACGACGCGCGATCTGCTTCTCCCGCGTATTGCTTTTCTTGACATCATTCTCCCTCGGCGCCTTGCCGGCGCTCGGGACAGGATTTTCGGTGATAGCCATGGTCTTAGTCCTTTCAAAAGATTCAGCCGCGGCGCAAAAGCGCGTTGGTTGTGAACTGGGATCGAGTGAAGTGAGATTTTGCGCCGAGGCTGTGCTACCAACAGCGCATCTTCTCAAACTTGCGAAACACGAACGGCAACCTGCGCGAAGGCGGTCGGGCGCGACTACTGCTTCCGGCGCTCTCGGCTGGCGGCTTTCGAGTTCGAGTGCTATTCGTTACTGAAGGTTCATTGTAGCTACCCCGCAGAGGCTGCTTGCGTTGTGCAATGCCTCGCTTCGGGGGGGTTATCTAATGAAAGACTGATCAGTCTCTACGTCAAAAACTGCTCATTTCATGCTCAAGATCAATCTCGTCCGGCATCCCTGCCCGGCGCAGGCCTTCGAGGATCCGTTCACTCTCGCGCCGATAGACATCGCTCACCGCGTCCGGCGGCACCGAGGAACGTTGGCGGGCGAACCGTCGAACCGTCATGTTCGGCTCGATCGCGGCGTATTCCGCCAAATACCGCTTGGCGGCTTCAGCATTGCCGGCCAACGCCTCGGCTGCGGCAAGCATGGCCTTGCCGCGGAGATACCCGGGATTGCCATCCATAGCCTGAGACAAGGCACCTATCGCCGCTGTGTCGTCGCCCAGCTGCATCAGGGCGCGGCCAAGACCCTGCAACCACGTCCAGCGATCCGGGTCGCGTGGCGCGATAGCGTCGGCGCGGCGAAACCACTCCGCGGCCTCCCCGGTCAGACCGAGGTACAGCTTGTTCAGCCCCATTTCCTTATAGGCGGTCGGTTCGGCTGGATTCCGGGCAATCAAGGCTTCGGTGGCAACAACGGCCTCGGAGAACCGACCACGCGCTCGCAGCAACAGGGCGCGCGCCTTCAGCAGGTCAAGATGGCCGGGAGCCAACGCCGTGGCTCGGAACAACATTTCTGCGGCTTCGTCGAGGAGCGTATCCCTCCCCTCAAGTCGGTAGAGGTTTATCACCTGGTAAATCCGCGACAAGCCAATGCCTACCATTGCATCGACGCAATCCGCGTCAAGCTGTAGTGCTCGCCGAAACAGATCAATCGCTTCGGCCGCGGTCTCCTTGCGTTTGACGTCACTGATCAGCGCCCGGGCGCGCATGACAAGGTCGGCGGCATCCCACGCTTCGCGGTTCGGGCTGCCGCGCCCGGCCTCAGTGCGAACCAGTTGAATACCTATGCTGCGCGACAGGCGGCCTACGATCTCGTCTTGAAGTTGCAACATTTCTCTGCGCTCTTTGTCAAACCGCTCCGCCCACAGGTGCTCGTCCGTCTCAGCGTCGATCAATTGAACATTAACGCGGAGACGGCTCGAATCGACCAGAACGCTGCCTTCGATCGCATAGCGGACGCCGAGTTCTCTGCCGACCTGCCGGATCGGGACCGAACGGCCCTTGTAGGTAAAGGCTGTAGACCGTGAAATGACGAAGCTGCCGGGTAGCCAGCTCGACAAATCCGTGATCAGGGTGTCAACGAGGCCATCGACGAGGTAATCCGCGCTGGCTTCTCCGGACAGATTCAAAAACGGTAGGATTACGAGCGACAGGCGCGGCCGGTCAGCTGGCAATCCGTCTTCCGCAGTGACGGCAGCGGGGACGGGGGTCCGTCCGACAGCCGGCGCCGTTTCTCGACCATGTTGCTCCTGCTGCCACAACCAATCGGTTAGTCGACCGACGGCCGTGGCAAGTTGCCGACGATAGGTGCTAAACGACATCCCCAGCCGCTCGGCGGCAGCTTCTTGTTTCGGCGTCGGGTTGAAATAGGTCAGGTCGAGCACGCGGTACAGCCTCTGGTCGCGCTCATTAGCGAACAAACTCTCCGCCGACTCTGCTAGCAGACTCCTTAGGGCCCTCGGCGTAGCCGTGTCGGGATCGGATTGAGTGAACAGTTGTGCGTGGAGCAGCGCATTCCCGGTAAGCAGGTCGGTCCGCGTGTAGAGACGGAGCGCGTCCTTGACGGCGCTTTCGAAATCAGACCGTGTCAGCAAGGTGTGCATGTTAGAACCTGCGCACCGTCAGCGTCATGTAAGGCGATAGTGGCACCCCTCGCCCCCACCGACAAGGCGCGGCTCAGACCGTGTAAGCTAAACCATCACGCTGAGCAGTCCGTCGTCGGTCGCCGAGAGCGGTGATGGCTTCAAGCATGCGAGGCGGCGGCCGGTCTCACGCCACCCTCAAGACGCCTCTGCTGGAACTACTTGCAAAACTCGTCGACAGGCCGTTGCATCGCCAGTGTCTGCTAATGGCGAACCTTGCCGTCGGCCCGCAGATTGGCCAACTATCAAGTTCCACCCTCCTGAGACCAACTCGGCTGGCCTCTGGCAATGGCCGGAATGGGGGCATCTTCACCCATACGC
>JBARIB010001137.1:0-2378 GCA_049799535.1 Allostellaceae bacterium
TCGTGTTCGTACAGGTCTCGGATCCGATCGGCAGCGGTTTCATCAAGAGCCTGGCACGCCCGAGGGGCAACCTGACCGGGTTCAGCATGTATGAGCTTTCGATGGGGGGCAAATGGCTCGAGTTCCTCAAGGAAATCGCGCCGGCGATCACGCGGGTGGCCCTGATGTTCAATCCGCAAACCGCGCCGTATGTTCCTCGCTATTACCTGAGTTCACTGCAAGCGGCCGCACCGCAGTTCAAGGTCGAGCTGGTCACGATGCGGGTCCAGTCTCCTGCCGAGATCGAGGACGCGATCAATGCTCTCGCGCAGCGGGCGGACGTAGGCCTGGCGGTGATGCCGGACAGTTTCGAGCTGGTTCATCGCGAGCTGATCGTTGCGTTAGCGACCAAGCATCGCCTGCCATTGATCTCTCCCTATCGCTCCTTCACGGCAGACGGTGGTTTGCTTTCGTACGGCGTTGATGTCCCCGACCTGTTCCGGCGGTCGGCAGCATATGTCGATCGTATTCTCAAGGGCGAAAAGCCGGCCGATTTGCCTGTGCAGCAACCGACCAAATTCGAACTCGTCATCAATCTGAAGACCGCCAAGGCACTCGGCCTTACCTTCCCGCCCGCGCTGCTGGTGGCCGCCGACGAGGTGATCGAATGAGGCGGCGGGATTTCGCGATGGGTCTGTTGCTCGCAGCCGCCACGCGGCCGATGCGGGCGCAGGAGCGGACGAAACAGAACCGGATTGCAATCATCGCCGCAGGTCCCGTCGCCCGCATCCACGACCCGGCAGTTGCTTTCTTTCACGCGCTTTTCGAGGAGCTGCGCCGATTGGGCGATGTTGAGGGACAAAACCTCACAGTCGACGCGTACTCCGGCGGGGGGCGGCCCGAGGGCTATCCGGATCTCGCTCGCGAGGTCGTCAACAGCAAGCCGGCCGTGATCGTGGCCCTTACCGACGCAATCACGCGGGTGGTCCGCGCAGCGAGCAACACAATTCCGATCGTTTGGATGGGGGGCGATCCGATCCAGGCCGGGCTTGCGACGAGCTTGGCACGTCCAGGCGGCAACATCACCGGCGTCACCGTTAATGCCGGGGTCGAAATTTGGGGCAAGCGGTTGCAGATCCTCAAGGAAACCGTCCCTTCGACCACCAAGGTCTTGTATCTCACCACGCGCAGGTCGGTAGGTGACCAGCAAATCTTTCGCGAATCGGGGCGACGATTGCAAATCTCGGTGATTCGCACGGCGCTCGAGGAGGTGACCCCGTCCGAGATTGAGCATGCGTTCGCTGAAATCGCGCGGGACCGGCCGGACGCGATCATCGTGAACTCCATAGGCGATCTTCTGCCTTACCGTAAGTTGATCGTCGAGCTGGCCGAGAAAAGCCGCCTGCCGGCGATCTATCCGTGGCGTGAATACGTGGAGGCGGGTGGGCTGGTGGCCTATGCGAGCGACCTCGTCGAGCTCGGGCAGCGCATGGCCGATGATGTGCACGAGATCCTCAACGGCGCCAAACGGGGCGACATTCCGATTTATCAAGCCACCAAATTCGCGCTCGTGATCAACTTAGAGGCGGCCAAGGCGCTCGGCCTCACTCTCCCGACCACTCTACTTGAGACCGCCGACGAGGTGATCGAATGAGGGGGCGCTGTCATTTCGGGGGCGTGCTGCGACCGCCGATCGGCGGCCCCAACCGAGCCGTCACCACGCGCTCGCGTCAGCCGCGGCCGATATACGGCATCTTGGTCGCCATGACGGTCATGAATTGCACATTCGCTTCGAGCGGCAAGGTCGCCATGTAGACGACGCCGCGCGCCACATGTTCGACATCGATGCGCGGCTCGGCCTCGACTCGCCCGGTGGCCTGCAAGCGGCCGCGCGCGGTGTCCTCGTTGCGAGTCGTCGCCGCGTTGCCGATGTCGATCTGGCCGCAGGCGATATTGTAGTCGCGCCCGTCGAGCGACAATGAGCGGGTCAGCCCGGTCAGGGCGTGCTTGGTCGCGGCATAGGGGGCGGAGTGGCGGCGCGGTACATGCGCCGACACCGAGCCGTTGTTGATGATGCGCCCGCCTTGCGGCTGCTGCTCCTTCATCATGCGGAAGGCGTGCTGCGCGCATAGGAAAGAGCCAGTCAGGTTCGTGCCGACGACATTCGACCACTGCTCGAAGGTCAACTCCTCGAACGGGATGCCGCGGGTGCTGGTGCCGGCATTGTTGAACAGCAGATCGATGCGACCGCAGGTCGATTTGACCGCACCGAAGAGCGCAACGACCGAGGCCGGGTCGGAGACATCGGTCGGAACAACCAGAGCTCGCCTCGGTGTCCCCTCCGCGTCGCGAGGCGCGGCGCCTGGGGCAGGCCCGGCGAGCGCGGCGGTCTCTTCGAG
>JBARIB010001138.1:0-5104 GCA_049799535.1 Allostellaceae bacterium
TGGGTTTGTCGGGCTCGGGACGGGGCTGAAATCGACGGTGACCGGCGGCAGTGTGTCGGCGCGCGGGATGCCGTAATCCATCAACGTGCCGGTCAGCAACTGGCCGCTGTCGGTATCGTAGACGACGTCCTCGAGCAATGCCTGTCCCGCGCCCTGGGCTATGCCGCCCTGGATTTGACCCTTCGCCAACAATGGGTTGATGACGGTGCCGATGTCGTCGACAACCGCGTAGCGGTCGAGCTCGACCGCGCCGGTCTCGGGGTCGATCTCGACCTCACAGATATGGCAGCCATTGGGAAAGGTCGGCACGTCAGGGGAGAAGCCGCCGGCGCCCTGCAGTCCGACGCCAAGCTCTGACGGTAGACCCACCGGGATGAACGACATCTGCGCGACTTGGCCGATCGGCATCGAGCGGTCGGTGCCGGCAATCGTGAAGGCACCGTCGGCGAAGGTGATGTCGGCAGTGTCGGCCTCCATGAAATGCGCCGCGAAGCGCTTGCCGCGCTCGATGACCTCATCTGCCGCGGCGCGCAAGGCGCTGCCGCCGATCATCATGCTGCGCGACGCATAAGTGCCGCGGCCGATCGCGACCTCGTCGGTGTCGGCCTGCAAGAGATGGATCTTGTCGATCGGCAGGCCGAGCCAGTCGGCGACCATCTGCGCATAGCTCGTCTCGTGCCCCTGCCCATGCGACAGGGTGCCGGCGATGATTGTCAATTCGCCACTGGGATCAAATCGCAATTCCATGCGCTCGTTGAAGACGCCGGTGTTGTCGACGTAATAGGTGATGCTGCGCCCGCGTAATTTGCCGGCGGCCTCGCTCTGCGCACGCCGCCCGGCATAGCCGTCCCAGTCGGCCAATGCCTGGCACTTGGTCAAGGCCGCGGCGTAGTTGCCGCTGTCGTAGATCCAGCCGGTGCGCGTCTCATACGGGTAGGCGTCGGGGCGGATGAGGTTCTTCTTGCGCAATTCCGCCGGGTCGATCTTAAGCTCGCGCGCCGCCTGGTCGACGAGCCGCTCCATGATGTAGACGGCCTCGGGGCGGCCGGCGCCGCGATACGGGACAAGCGGCGCGGTGTTCGTAAAGACAAGGCTGCTCGTCACTGCGACCGCCGGGATGTCGTAGACGGTCGAGGCAAGCTTCAATGAGAACACGATCATCACAATGCCGGCGCCCTCGACATAGGCGCCGGCATTATGCCAGCCGGTCCAGCGCAAACCTACGAACCTGCCGTCGGCGTCGAGCGCCAGTTCGGCGGCGACCTGCTGATCGCGCCCATGATTGTCGCCGAGCAGCGCGTCGGAACGCGACGGGATCCATTTGACCGGCCGGCCGACCCGCTGCGCGGCCCAGAGAACCACCGCCTCCTCCGGGTAGACATTGCCCTTCATGCCAAAGCCGCCGCCGACATCGCGCGCGACGACGCGGATGCGGCTCTCCGGCACGTGCAGGATCTGATGCGCGAGGATCTGGCGGACACCGTGCACATTCTGTGTGCTGCTGTAGAGTGTCCAGCGGCGCGTGCCGGGATCATAGTCTCCAATGCAGCCGCGCGGCTCCATCGTCACGGCGGTGAGCCGGTTATTGCGCAATGACAGCCGCGTCACGTGATGCGCGCGGGCAAACGCGGCGTCGACCGCTTCGGCATTGCCCATGCGCATAGTAAAGGAAATGTTGTTGGCGGCGCCGTCATGCACGAGCGCCGCGCCGGGGCGCACCGCATCCTCGGCGCCGACGACCGCCGGCAGGATTTCGTAATCGACCGAGACCAGCTCCGCCGCGTCGCGAGCCTGCTCTTCCGTCGCAGCAATCACGACAGCGACGCGCTCGCCGACATAGCGCACGCGCTCGATCGCCAAAGGCGGGCGCTTCGTCCGGAACCCCGCAGGCCCGCCCATGTCCTCGGCCATCACCTCCGGATCGAGCGTGCCGAGCCCGTCCGCCGCCCAATCCGCGCCGGTAAGCACGGCAAACACCCCCGGCATCTGCTCCGCCGCGGCCTTGTCGATGCCGCGGATCTGCGCATGAGCGTGCGGCGAGAACACAAAGACCGCGTGCGCCTGGCGAACGAGATCGATATCCGCGACATACCGCCCCCGCCCCGTGAGGAACCGGGCATCCTCCTTGCGCGTGACCGGTTGTCCAATGCCGAAACGCATGACCTTCCTCCCGCTGCCGCGCTTAGCCTACAGCAGCAGGAGGCGGACGGTCGATATGACGGCGGCGGCCTAGCCCGACACCGGTCTTAGGGGTTGGAAGGGATGGTCACCGAGGCTGCCGGCATCGTGTAGGTCTCGACATCCTGTACAACGCCCGGCAGCTCAAGGAGGAAGCGATCTTTGACCAGCTTCTCGGCCGCAGCCTTCACTGCCGCGACGTAATTGGCGTTGGTTCCGTCGGCATTGCCATAGCGCTCCTGTAAGGACAGGCGCGGATCGGCGCCTCGCTCCGCCTTGGTCGCCGCAAAGGGGATGATTTGGCCATTGGCGTCGCAGCCGTCGATCAGCTTGGCGTTTCCGGTCTCCCCCGGCGGAGTCGCGCGCAAGCCCCAGCCGGTGAAGGTCGCCAACGGCGCCGCCAAATCGGGCACGCGGATCCCGGAGATGTCGTTGCCGTCGGCATCGGTCTTTGGCACCAGCGCCGGATAGGGCGTGCCGAGGGAATTGGGCGGCATGACCGTAACAATGCCGTCGTCGAATTTCGGCCCGAAATCCCAGAGATCGCCGGTATGGAGTATGCCGTTATAGGTGACCGCGGGAATGTTCGGGAAGCCCTCGACCGATTGCGGCAGAGATGCGACCAGGGTGCCGTTGAAGCGCCGCGGCACACGGTTGTTCGGCGGCTCTCGGCCGGTGCTGACCCATTCGTCGAGATCGAACAGTAAGGCGCGCAGGACCGGGTCGGGCCTGATCGGGTTCTCGAATTGCTGGCAAATGCCCTTGCTTAGCGGAGAGGCGGGTCCGGCGCCGTGCGGCTGGCTGGCGAACAGATAATACCGAACATTGGGCGTATGATCGAGGTCGAGATCGTGGCCCTCCGTGTCGGTTGTCAATAGCGAGCCGGCCTTGGCCCAATATTCGTTCGCCGAGTTCGCCTCGAAGATCTTCGGGCAGGTGTCGCTGCGCTGGCAGGCGGCGAGGCGGCCGTCCGTCTGGTGCGTCACGGAATCGTGCAGCGTTTCGTTGGCAAACGGGAATTGGATTTCGGGAAACCAGCGCGCAATGTGCTGCCGGTGGGTCCGCGTCGGCTGCGCGAAGCGATAGTCCATATAGATTCCGCTGCCGCCGGCTTTCCAGTTGAGCACGCCGTCGAACGCCACGCGACGGGGTGCATTGCCGGCGTCGTTGCCCCCGGCCTTGGGGTGCTCGGCCTCGTTGAACCCGAGCAGGACGAAATCGTGCATCGTGCGGCAAGGCTGCGACGAGCAGAAGGTGTAGATGAACCTGACATTGCCGGCGAGGGGATTGGGATTGCCTTTGTCGTCGGTCTTCGCCTCTCGGAAGAAGGTCGCTAGGTCGCGGAGCACCGCGAAACCGAGACCCGCGATCTTAGGGTTTATCGCCTGGTAGCTGAACTCGTACAGCCCGCTGGGCCCGAAGACGCTCGGGTCGCCGAAATTGGTGCCGGGCGGGTTCAGTTTGATCGCCGTCAGGCTGCTGTCGGTGTAATCCCAGACCGATGCGTCCAACGTTATCGGCTTATCGCCAAAATTGGCGCGCACGCTAAGGCTGGCTTGTGACTTGTCGGCACTCGCCGCGGCATAGGACAGCGATTCGGTACTGGGGCTGCCATTCGAGTCGATGTCGAATTCCTCGAGCGCCACACCGGTGATCGGCTTTCGGCCTTTGGTCGCGACGGGCACCGTCACGCCGAAGCCCGGATCGGTCTGCTCGACGGTAATATCCCATCCGCTTTCCAGGATCGCATAGCCCTGGTTCATCAGGAAACCGTTGCCGGGATCAGGGGCTGCCGTCTTCGTGTTGGCGGTCTTGGCGGAATTGAGAATCGTCAGCGCATTGGTGCTGCCGCGATTGGTAATCTCATAGAGCAGCCGGTTGTTCCCCCGCTTGAGGTCCGCCGGCACGAGCAGCTGGAAGTCGGTCGAATACTCGACCATGCCATGCGCGTTGCGCGGCGCCTGACCGATATCGACGACCACCGCATTCAGCGGATCGTCAGGATCGACCTCGCCTTTAACCGTCCCATTGATCATCTGGTATTGCCCGGCCCCAAAACTAGTTCCCCCAAAGGCCGAGGTATTGGCCATTACATCGATCTCGGTGATTCGCGCGCCGGCGGCACCAACTAAGCCAAAGAAAGCGGCGCTGGCGGAGAATATAGAGATCGTCGCCAGCCGCAGCCGACGCTGCTCGAACCGGTAGCCCATCAGGCGTCCTCCATTTTCCGACCGGCGCTCCGCCGTCGGTTCGCTGCGTTTCTTTAACCTTCCAGCAGCTTGCCTCTTTATCGCCACAGTCGCAACAACAGACCTGCCAAGATCACAGCTTCGTGAGGCGATCTATGTGAATTTCGCATATTAGACATGCATAAATGGCAATTCTGAAATTCACTCGAAAAGCTTGTCGTGTTCTCAACCATACGTTTCGCGCGCCCAGTGAGCGGCGTCGCGAGCGATAACAATCAGCCGGGGGAAACCATGAGGAAACGTGCCGTTTATTTGCATTCAACCAGTGCCATTGCGGTGGGAGCCTTGACGCTATTCGGCGCGCCGCCGACTGCGGAGGCGCGGATTACAAGCATGGTAATCACCGCGAAGACGTCGCCTGCTTCCGTCCAATGTCCGAATCTACCATTTCGCCGGCACGAGCACGGCGGCGGTAATCCGCTCGCGCAGCCTCCCACAGTGCAGCCTCAGCCGCCAGTCAATTGCCAGCTCCCGGTTAACAGCAATCCGTTCATCCCGGGACAGCGGGCGTTATTGGTGGATCTCCAGCAGTGAATCACCCACGGCACCGAACCGCCGCGCAGCCTTTATCCCACTCTCCGGCGCAGCAGTCTGGTGCCGGTCGGGCAAATCAGGATCCCCTACATTCCAGCGGTGAACTTTACACTCCCGGGGCTCTACGCGCAGCGTTTCCATCT
>JBARIB010001139.1:0-1941 GCA_049799535.1 Allostellaceae bacterium
TCGCCCGCATCCTTAAACTGACCGCCCCTCGATAGGTCTGTCCTGGTGACGACCCCGCCGCGCGTTCTACTTCGTTCGATGTTCGACGCCGCAGTGGCGGCGGCTCTGCCTGGTAAATGCGTGCCCCCGCATTTACCCGCACCGCCTGAGGGCCGCACGATTGTCGTCGGCGCCGGCAAAGCCTCCGCGGCGATGGCGGCAGCGCTGGAGGCGCATTGGCCGGGGCGGCTTTCCGGAATTATCGTGACCCGCTACGGCCATGCGGTCCCTTGCGAGCGCATCGAAATCGTCGAAGCGGGCCACCCCGTACCCGACGAAAAGGGGCGGCAGGCAGCGGCACGGATCCTCGCCATGGTGCGCGGTCTGAGCGAGGACGATCTGGTCATTGCGTTGATCTCCGGTGGCGGCTCGGCGCTGTTGAGCCTGCCGGCGGACGGGCTCACGCTCGCGGACAAGCAAGCGGTCAACCGGGCGTTATTACGCTCGGGGGCGCACATCGGGGAGATCAATACCGTGCGCAAGCACCTCTCCGCGATCAAGGGCGGACGATTGGCGGCGGCGGCCTACCCGGCGCCGATAGTAACCTTGGTGATCTCCGATGTGCCGGCCGACGACCCTTCTGTGATTGCCTCCGGCCCGACGGTGCCGGACCCGACCACTTTCTCAGAAGCGCAAGCGGTCCTCGCCAAATACGGCATTACCGAACCGCTGCAGGTTCTACAGTATCTCCAACGCGCCGAGGAAGACACGCCAAAGCCCGGCGACCCTCGGCTGTCCAACTCCCGAATTGTGATGGTCGCAACGCCGCAGACGTCGCTGGAGGCGGCGGCAGAGGTGGCTCGCCGGGCTGGTGTAGCACCGTTGATCCTCGGCAACGCGATCGAAGGTGAGGCGCGCGAGGTCGGCCGAGTGATGGCGGGCATCGCGCGTCAAACTGCGCTTTACGGCCAGCCGGCGCTGCCGCCCGCCGCGCTGCTCTCCGGTGGTGAGACGACCGTGACCGTGCGCGGCAACGGTCGCGGCGGGCGTAATGTCGAATTTCTCCTTGCCCTGGCCATCGAGCTCGACGGCTTGCCCGATGTGTTCGCATTGGCAGCCGATACCGATGGGATCGATGGGGCGGAAGAAGTAGCGGGCGCGGTCATTACCCCCGATACACTCGCGCGGGCGGAACGCGCCGGAATGCGCGCCAAAGAGAAACTAGCCGAAAATGACGGACATGCTTTCTTCGAGGCCCTCGGAGATCAGGTGATCACCGGCCCGACCCTGACCAATGTAAACGATTTCCGCGCGATCCTGGTGGCCGGCGCTCCCAACAAGTCGGCCTGACGCTAGAAAACGCCCCCGCCACTGAAGGCTCGGGAAGGTGTTGCGTGCGGCCGCCGGATACGCCTCACCGATGGTGGCTTTCTCCCGCCTATGTCTGCGCCTATATCGAGGGCGGTGTTCCTTCGGAAAATCTTGGACAAAAGCCACCATGTCGAGATCGCTGCTGAACTGGCGCATTCTCCTGGCGCTGTTTCTAACCGCCAATCTTGCGCTTGCCCCGGCAATCGCGGAGGCGCGCGCCGGCAGCTCCTATGGCGGGCGCTCGTCCGGCATGGGGAGCCGGGGATTGCGCACCTACGAGAACAATGGCGGGGAGCCGCTCAGCCGCAGCGTGACGCCCCTCCCCCAAACGGCGCCCCGGCAGCCCGGGTTCGCGCCCGCCGCACCCGCGTCTGCTTATGGCGGCGGCAGCTTCTTTCAGCGGCATCCCTTCCTGACCGGATTGGCCGGCGGGTTCATCGGCTCCTGGCTATTCGGGCATAGCGGCTACGCAGCGGGTGAGGAAGGCGGCTCCGGGGCATCCATGCTCGGCATGCTGCTGCAATTGCTGATCATCGGTCTGCTGATCTATTTTGCGGTTCGGCTGTTCCGCGGGCGGGCTTTCGCAAACGG
>JBARIB010001140.1:0-1750 GCA_049799535.1 Allostellaceae bacterium
GGCAATACTCGCAGACGCCGCAGGTCCAGCCGAGCCACGGCACGCCGACCCGATCCCCGACCGAGAAGTGGTCGACCGATTCCCCTTTTTCGACGACGGTTCCGATGATCTCGTGCCCCGGCACCAGCGGCAATTTCGGATCGGGCAATTCGCCGTCGACGACGTGCAGATCGGTCCGGCAAACCGCGCAAGCCCGCACCGCGATCAGGACCTGGCCCGGGCTAAGACGCGGTGCCGGCAACTCGGCCGCGGCAAGCGGGCGCCGCGCCGCGGTCAACACTTGTGCACGCATGAGCCTCTCCGTTACTAGTGCCGGCGTGAAGCTGTACGATGATAACGCCGACGATGATAACGCCCATCGGGGAGGCGGCGCTCTATCCGCCGGTCAAGGCGTTCCTCGAACGGCAGGGATACGAGGTCAAGGGCGAGGTAAGAGGCTGCGACCTCGTCGCGCGACGCGGCGATGAGCCGCCAGTGATCGTCGAGCTCAAGCTCCGCTTCAATCTAGCGCTGATATTGCAGGGGATCGACCGGCTGGCGTTAACGGAGCGGGTCTATCTCGCGGTGCCTCGGCCGGCGCGCCACGCCCGCAGCGGTGTCCTCTCTCCGGAGAGGCCCGAAATCCGCAAACTGTGCCGCCGGCTCGGATTGGGACTCATCCTGGTCGGGCTGAGCCGGAAGACGGTCGAGATCTTGGAGGAGCCGGTGCCCTACCGGCCGCGCCAGGCGAAAACGCGGGCATTGCGGCTGCTCGACGAATTCTCCCGCCGCGCCGGCGATGCGAATGTCGGCGGCGCGGTCGGCGTGCCGATTGTCACCGCCTATCGCCAAGATGCATTGCGGTGCGCTCATGCTCTCGCGCTCTGCGGGCCAATGCGGGTCGGCGCCTTGCGCGCGGCGGCAGAGGTGCCGCGGGCGGCGCATATTTTGCAGCGCAATGTTTATGGCTGGTTCGACCGGATCGAGCGCGGCATCTATCGCCTGACACCAGAAGGAAACCAGGCGCTGAGGCACTTTGTCGATGCGATCCCGGCCTTGTCGCAATGATCACCGACTACAACGAAGAGCGGCAGCGCAATCTGATCCGCGACTATTTCGGCAACGAAGCGCGCATCCGCGTATTACGGCGTGCCGAGGTGTTTGGCGCGGCGGTCTTTGTTGTCGATTTCGACCGCGGCACGAGGCATTTCCGCACCTTGGGCTCGTTTGGCGCCGGGGCCCAGGTCACCGAGCAGTCGAGCATGGACCTGCTCCATCCGGCGCGCCTTGTGTTTCATTACGAGCGGCTGATGTCATTGGCCTTCGCAATGAGCGCGCGCTCGGTCAACGCTTTGCTGCTGGGGGTCGGTGGCGCCGCAATGTGGCGGTTTATGCGCGCCTATTTGCCGGACTGCGCGCCCACTCTCGTCGATTCCGATGAGACCATCGTCGCCATTGCGCGCCGCTGGTTCTATCTGAAACAAGCGGTTGTGATCGACACGGCGCAGTGGTTCCTTGCCGGCACCAATATGCGCTTTGATGTGATCCTCGTCGATCTCTACGGGCCCGGCGGTCCCGCCGACAGTGACGAAGCATTCTGGGCGCAATGTCTGGATGCATTGGCGCCTGGCGGTTGCCTCGCCAATAACTGGGCCGATTTCTCGGTCAATCCCAAAGTCAGGCCAATGGCCGATGCATTGTCGGCAGCCGCGCGTACCCGCGGCCTCGAGCCAATCTTCGTAACGCGGCGCGGCTTTCGTGATAACCTCGT
>JBARIB010001141.1:0-4891 GCA_049799535.1 Allostellaceae bacterium
GCGCCCGAAAACGATAACTACACAACATATATCATAAAAATGGCGATTTTAGAGGCGCCGAGGCAAGGGTCGTACCGCGCAGTATTCAGCTTTTCTTGAGGCAGTGCGGCTTACTGACGAGTTCTGATAGCCTTAGAGCGGCGGCCCTAATGCCGGGATCCCGCCCGCAAACCTGAGCTCGCACCATTTCCTTTAACTGCAGCGAACGCGCTACACACCAAGGCGACCTTTACCTTAATTCCGAAAAGCCCGCAGCTTCGCGCGGAAGCGTGGACGGGAAATTTTCACAATCGGGACGGTTTACGTGAATTTAATTATTCATTCTTAGATTGCGGTCGTGTGTGACGGCCTGCCAGGCCGGAGGATGACAGATAGGGTCAAGATCTGCGCCCCTTTACCAATGAACGTGGATAGCGCATCCAATGAAGTGGCTTGAGCGTCTTGCACACGATCAAGCAGGTAGCAGCGCCGTCGAAATGGCTTTCGTCGGACCACCTTTTTTGCTGCTTCTTCTAGCAATATTCGAGCTCGGCCTGACGCTCACCACTCAGTCGCTCCTGGACGGCGCGGCGCGCGACGCGGCCCGGCTGATACGCACCGGACAAGTGCAGACCCAGACCAGCCCCATCACCACGTTTCAGAATCTCTTGTGCGCGAAAATGGGCGCACTGATGACCACCTCGAATTGCGCCAGCAAAGTAACTTTTGAAGTACAGGTGTTCACCAGTTTCGGCAGCGTCAGCTTCACCCCATGCGCATTTAACGCCAATCAGACAGGCACCGGGACTGCCTGTCAGTTCTCGCCGGGCACCGGCGGCCAGATTGTCGGCGTTCAAGCGAGTTATCCTCGGCCGTTCATCATTCCGTGGGTCGGCAGGTGTTTGAGCGGCGGCGCTTGCTGGACTGGGCCCGCCACCGCGAGCGGCACAGGTGCCGGGGCAAGTTCTGTAACGCTGTCATCGACGGTCATATTTCAAAATGAGCCGTTCTCATGAGGCGCCCGTTGGGTCCCGTCGGAAAACTTTTCCACGACGGAGCCGGTACGGCTGCCATCGAATTCGCTTTTACCGCTCCGATCATGATTACGCTCTTTCTCGGCAGCTACGAGACCACCAACCTCGTCCTCGCCTCGATGAAGCTGGAAGCCTCGGCAGAGACCGCAGCTGATCTGGTCGCTCAAACGAGGGTCAACACCGTCCTGCAGAGCAGCGATTTTACCAATATCACAAATGCCGCCAAGCAAGTGCTCAGCCCCCTTTCGACGAGCGGCACCAAGCTCAAGATCGCCTATGCCAGTGTGACCTACAGCACGGGGACAGCCGTCATCAACTGGCATCTCGAGGTCAACGGCGCGACTGCGCTTACAGTCGGCAACATCCCCAATAGCGTGAGCCTCGCTAATCTCGGCACGCAGGCTGCCGGATCCACCGACAGTGTCATCATCGCCCGGCTCACCTACTCCTATACTTCGCCCATCAGCCACGTCTTGAGCTCGTCCTACACCCTTAGCGAATCGGCGTTCAATCGGCCGCGCTACATGACCTGCATAGCAACCTACCTGAATACCGGCAGCGAATGCCCGTAACCGGCGCCGGGCCGAGAGGACTATCAGAGATGCGTCACGCGATCGATACAATCATCGGCAGCCTGCGCCGACTTGTCCGCCAATGCGACGGGAATGTCGCAATGTTGTTCGGCCTGTGCGCGATCCCTGCGGTGATCGGGGCCGGCATGGCGATCGACGTCGGACGTGCCTACATGGTGAAAATCCGGCTCGGCGCTGCTCTCGACGCGGCGGCGCTGGCTGTCGGATCGGAGTCAGGTCAGACCCAGACTCAGCTGCAGACCGACCTGCAGAACTATTTTACTGCCAACTATCCGTCGACCGCGCTTGGCACCAACGTCTCGGTTGCCCCGGTGCCAGCCAACGCCGATCTCACGGCAGCGATCATCAACTGGCAGGCGCAAGCAACGGTGCCGATGACCGTGATGCAGCTCGTCGGTATCGACAACATCACAGTGACAGTCGCGGCTCAGACGAAGAAGACCATAGGGCTGGAGATTGCCGTGGTGCTCGACAACACCGGCTCGATGCTGTGCGGCGCCAACGAGGGCGCCGCCTCGACCTGCGGGGCTGATGTCGTGTCAACGGACACGACATGCACAAATTCCAGCAACCACAGCCGCATCTGCACGCTGATCAATGCCGCTAAGGCGTTTATCAATGTCTTAACTGACGCCATCAACGCTTCCCAACAGCTCTACATCAGCATCGTTCCCTACGTAACGACGGTCAACGTCGCCGGATCCCTTAATTGCACCGATGGTACCACCAGCTGCGGCAGCCAGATCAGAACCGACTCCTGCAGCAACGACTTTCTTGATGACAGGCTCAACCTGATCTACCATGCCGAGACGGTCTGGAGTACCAAGTCCACGGCCACGGTGACGGCAACGCTAACCAACGGCGGCGCAACCGCGTCAACCATTGCGAGCACGAGCAACATTCTCGTCGTCATGGCGGTCAGTGGGACGGGGATACCGTCCAACACCTATGTCAAAACGGTCCCGAACTCGACCTCCATCACACTCAGCGCCAATTATACGGGCACCACCGGAAGCGGCAAGACGCTGACGCTCGGCCCGGCCGGCAACATGGACAGCACTCCCTCGGGTTCGTTCACGGGCAGTACCGTCCTCAATTTCCCGACGGCGCCCAGCCCGGCCCTTACCGCTGGGATGGTGGTCACCGGGAACGGCATTCCGTCGAATACCGCGATTCAAACCGTCAATAGCACAACGCAGATAACCCTCTGCAAAACGACAACCGCCGCATCGCCCGGAGCGCTGTCGTTTTACAAGCCGGTTACCTACGATGCGGCCTACAACACAGCCAGTCCCGCGGGATCCTCGACCTCGTCGAACTGGGGAGGCTGCGTGATCGAGCCCACCAGCTCCGGTGAGAACAGCGGCGCGGCAGCGGTGGAAAACTGGGCCACGGCCAATCCGGATACAACCGAACCCAGCAGCTCGTTGAAATGGGACCCATACTGGTGGGGGAGCGCCGGGGCCAACACCTGGGTTGGTGGCACGAACTCTATCCACGCTCAGGATGCGGCCCACGAAACCCAGGGACAGGAACAAGGCGAGTGGCTGGCCCAGCAGGGTCCCAATCAAGGCTGTCCGGTCCCGCTGTTGCCACTGACCGACGTGACCGCGACCGCCGGCAAGAACACGGTGCTGAACACCATCGGTAATATGTGGACGCGCGACGCCGGTGGCACCCAGGTCCACATCGGCATGGTCTGGGGCTGGCGCACCCTGTCGCCGAACGGGCCTTTTGCGGCGAATAACGGGCATCCGCTAAGCTACAGCAACGCTTCCACCACGGGATGGAAGAAAGTCGTCGTGCTGATGACCGACGGCCAGGAGGAATGGCCCGCGACGGACAACAAGACGGGGCTCGGCCAAATAGCAGACGGGAAAGCTGCCACGACCTCCAGCACGAGTACGGCTGCAACCAATTTGGGCACCCGGTTGACGAGCGTGTGCAGCAACATGGCCGCCAGCGGCGACTTCATCATCTACACGATCGGACTGGGCAATAACGGCGCCACCAATACCCAACTGCAAAACTGCGCGACGACGTCAAATGGCGGTTTCTTCGAGGCCGCGACACCGACCAACCTCCAAAAAGTCTTCAACGACGTCGCGAAATCGCTGATCGCCCTTCGTCTCAGCCAATAGGAGCTGCACATCGACACGTTAAGGGTCGTCGGGTGCGAGCAATGGAACCCACGCCGACACCACCTCCGAAAGACGAACCCGCGCGGCGCTTTCCTCATACATTAGCCGCGCCTCGGAGGCAGGCCCACGACGCGAACCAAACGCCAGAACGCGAATACTGCGGACGTACCTGCCCTGCTCCACGGCAATCACGTCGCCGATTCGAAGAGGGTGATTGGCCTTGTCGACAGGCGTCCCATTGACGGCGACCGAGCCGGCAGCGCATAGCCGGGACGCCAACGACCGGGTCTTGACCAAGCGCGCAAACCACAGCCACTGATCCAGCCGACGGGTCGATGGTGCGGTTTCCTCGCCCCTCAAGCGAGCTTCAGCTCCCGCAGCTTGGCGAAGGGATGGCTCTGCCCGCTTCGCTCGCGTCGGACCCGGCCGTTGCTTATTTCCCGGCGTCGGCGCGGCTTCGCGATGAAGGTTGTCTCGCCGGCGGCATCTGACACCGGACGGTAGCCGAGCGCCTCGAGCAGTCGATGCATCATCGGTATCGGCACCGCTGCAATGGACGCCAGCTCCGGGCCTGCCGAGAATGGACCGCCGCGAGCCGAGCGGCGAGCCGCGGCGGCTAGCCGTTCCAATCTGTCCGGTCGAACGGCCAGGCCGCCCATCACACGGAATCCGATCGTCGCATAAAACGACTCGGGGAACACCGGATCGATCTCGATCGGCCTCGCGAGCCGGCGAGCGGAGGGAAGCGGCGGCGGCGAGCGGCCGTGCCGCACCGCCCAGAGCAGTGCGCGAAAGCGCTGGGTTTCGACGCGCAACAGCTGTTCGAAGTATACGCTCTCAGTCCCGAAGCGGACCCCGATCCGACTGAGCGCAGCCCGATCCATCGGATCTAGTGCGGCGACCTGTCGGCCAACCTCAAGCCTGGGCAGGCAACCCAGCGCGGTGGTGAGCTGAAAAACCAACCCTCGCGCAGCTCCGCCCAGCTCCAAAGAACTCGCCGCGAAGAGCGGAGCCAGCCGGCGCTCAACCTCGTTGCGCACGAAATCCTGCAATCGTCGGCGTACCGCCTCGCGCGCCTCCCCCTCGATCAAATCACCGGCTATGGGCTCGACCCTCGGCGTCAACAGCTGCGCGCCGGCGACCA
>JBARIB010001142.1:0-2925 GCA_049799535.1 Allostellaceae bacterium
GTCGAGCACGATGACCGTCCCGGTCTTGCCGACCTGAACACTTGCCAGAAACTGCGAGAGACGCGACAGATCAATCACGACGTTGATCACCGCGACAAAGCGGTTGTTGACGATCAGCGGGGTCGAAGTGCTGATCGCCTGGCGATTGCTGCCGGGGAAGTTCGATACTTTATTCCAGCCGGGCGCATTCTGGTCGACGGCGCGGCGATACCAGGACTGCGCCGTGGCATCGTAGGTGCTTGGCTCGAACTCTCGATTAGTGAATATGATGTCGCCAATGTCTGGCGCATAATAATCAGTGCGCTGTAGCGCCGTATGCGTTGCCGGGTCCCATTTGACCTCGATCATATCGATCTCGTTGTCGCTAGCCTTGCGGGAGCCGAAGAACCCGCCATCGGGGAAGCCTAAGGAGATCCAGGAGAGGCTTGGCTGCGAGCGTAGGAGAGCCAAGAAGACGAATTCCCGCTTCGCCTCATCCGTTGTCTTCAATGTGCCTTGAAAAAAAATCGACCTGACGGCCTCCTGCATCGCCGATGCGTAGTCGAGCACGCCGCGCAATTCGTGCTGAACCGAGCCGACGATCCGGGTATTGAGTTGGCCGACCACGTCGGCGACGTTGTGCCTTGCAGCATATGTCCAAAAGAGATGGATCAGCAGCGCGGTCAAAGCCACCGTCCCCAGCACCAGGGCGGTGAGCGCGCTCCGCAACCCCAATTTGCCCGGTTCTCTGCCTAGAAGTCTCGGCCGAGCAGCCGCGTCTGGGGTTGCATTATCGGTCAGCTGAACCGAGGAGCGCTTGCCCGCTTGGGCATGACCGAGTTCGGACACCAAGCTTGCTCGAGTTCCATCAGTTTTATCGAGGGTACGATGCTCTTGCTAAATTACGTGTCAATAGACTGACTTCCTCGGAGCTGCGTCACCTGAGCAGGGCGACGCCCATAACCGGCGTGGTACCCGCGCATTCGGCCCCCGCAGGCCGCCGGCTTGATTATCGAGAGCGGCGCCGGATATTATGACAGAATTGCCGACCGAGGCGATCGGGCCGCGGCTATAGGGTGAATGGATGAAGCGTGCGGGTGTTATCGCGGTCGCTGTGGCGACCGTGCTTGTATTTTCGCTGCGGCAGGACATCGGAGCGGCGACGCCGAATAACTCGGCCGAGACCTACAAGCAGCTCAATCTCTTTGGCGAAGTCTTCGAGCGCGTCCGCGCCGAATATGTCGACGACGTCAGCGACGATACGCTGGTCGAATCGGCGATTAACGGCATGCTGACCTCTCTAGACCCGCACTCCAATTATCTGAACACAAAAAACTTCAACGATATGAAGGTTCAGACCCGGGGCGAATTCGGCGGGCTCGGAATCGAAGTCTCGATGGAGAATGGGCTCGTTAAGGTGGTCTCGCCGATCGACGATACGCCCGCGGCGCGCGCCGGGCTAAAGCCTGGCGACCTGATCACCCATCTCGACGGCGATCCGGTGCAGGGAATGACCCTTCCCGAGGCGGTCGAGAAAATGCGAGGCCCTGTCAATAGCGAAATCAAGCTGACGATTCGCCGGGAGGGGAAGGAACCCTTCGACGTCAAGCTGACCCGCGCGACGATCAAAATCCAGTCGGTCCGCTCGCATATCGAGAGCGACAATATCGGATATATCCGGATCACGCAGTTCAACGAGCAGACCGATGTCGGCCTCAACAACGCGATGAAGAGCCTCAAGCAACAGGCCGGCAACAAGCTGGTGGGGGTGGTCCTGGACCTGCGTAATAACCCGGGGGGACTGCTCGATCAGGCGGTCGCGGTGTCTGACGCCTTCCTCGACAAGGGCGAGATCGTGTCGACGCGCGGGCGGCGCAGCGACGACGCGCAACGCTTTAACGCCCGCCCCGGTGACATCGCCGCGGGTCTGCCGATTGCGGTGCTGATCAATGGCGGCTCCGCCTCGGCCAGCGAGATCGTCGCGGGCGCATTGCAGGATCACCATCGAGCGATCCTTCTTGGCACGAAATCTTTCGGAAAGGGCTCGGTGCAAACGATCATTCCGCTCCCGGGTCATGGAGCGATGCGGCTCACCACGGCCCGGTATTACACGCCCTCCGGCCGTTCCATACAGGCAAAAGGGATTGATCCGGACATCCTCGTCGAAGCAGCCAAAATCGAAAAGACCTCGGAAAAGGGCGAGAAAATCGCCACTGCGACGGACCTGAAAAGGGAGGATGCCGAAGACAGCCCTCCCGAGCAAACCTCGGTGGATCCGTCGGTCATCGGGACCCCCGCCGACTACCAGCTTACCCGGGCGGTCGATATGTTGCGCGGAATCGCGCTGTTCAACGGTCGCATGGTCAACTGACGGGCGCGCTATAGAAGCCAACGGAGCGCGCGATGGCGGAAACCAACGGCCCGCTCCGGTACCGTCCTGCCGTGGGTATCATGCTGCTGAACAGGCAGGGCGCGGTCTTTGTTGCGCGCCGCATCGACATGCCACCCACAATGCCGGCATGGCAGATGCCGCAAGGCGGCATCGACCGGGGCGAGAAGCCGCGTCAGGCGGCGTTCCGCGAGTTGAAGGAAGAGATCGGCATCGACCAGGCCGAGATCCTTGCCGAGAGCCGGAATTGGCTGACATATGATCTGCCGGTCGAACTTGCCGGCAATATCTGGGGAGGCCGCTATCGCGGCCAACGGCAAAAATGGTTCGTCATGCGCTTCACCGGGAGTGATGAAGACATCGACCTCGCGACCGAGCATCCGGAATTCGACACTTGGCAATGGGTAGCTCCGACCCAGCTGCCGGCGCTGATCGTCCCGTTCAAGCGCCAACTCTATATCGACGTGTTGTCGGAGTTCCGGGAGCATTGCGCACCCGCCGCGGGTTAGCCCGGCGGCAGCCGCTCCATTGCCGCATCGATCGCCGCAGCATCGGGC
>JBARIB010001143.1:0-1631 GCA_049799535.1 Allostellaceae bacterium
ATATGAGTCTGCGGCACCGCTTATGCTCAAGAGCATACGATGGAAAAGGCCGGTCAGTAGCTTCATGTCCCGGATAGCCTGAAGCTCCTTGCCTTCCGGAATTGGCAGGCCATGAGCGGCTTGATCCCGTCGCTTCCATGCCGCGTCCTCGTCGTCGCCAATGATGATGTCGAGCGCTTGCGAGATGGCCTTTAGGCGCTCTCTCTGGGGCACAGAGTTGGTTCCGCTTCGAATCTTCCCGGTCAAAACCGTTTTGTCCTCCTCGGAAAGTGAGGCGGAATTGATGGTATTCCCAAGCGCCGCGAACAGGTTGTCCCACTGGGCATCCGGCAAAATCTTGGTGCGAATCTCGCTGGGATTCATCTTGACGTACGCCCGCTGCAAGGCCTCGATCGCGGCCCCAAAATGCCCGGGCGCGATATGAACTGCAGCTGTGCGCGCGTGCCAATATGCCCAAGCAAGATTTGCGAGGTCGAGGGTATGGTAGGCGGAGACCAGCTTCTCCACCATTCGCTGGAGCTTCTGCCGGCTGATATCGAATTGGTAGTTGCGGTCAGTCAGCCAGGTGAGCGGCATAATCGGGAGATCAAGAGCGCGTCCATTTAGGCTGTAGGGGCTGATGGATGTGGCCCGGACAATGAGCCAGGTCGGGTCATATAGCGTGTGCCCTGTCTCGACGAGATAAACGCCAAGGGCGAACGATAGCGCGGTACGGACCTTCTTTCTGGTCTCATCGTCCGGCGCTCCGGTGTACACCATGCAGCCCGCGCGCGATTCAGAGCTCCGAGGCGGCACGCAGATATACAAAGTATGACCTGCAATCGTTAGTCGAGCAGCAGCGTTACTCCCGCTACGCCGCTCGTCTGATTCCGTGACGGTCAAGTCGGAGACGGTGATTGTGGTGGTCTTGTCGGCGACCGTATCGATGGAGTCCGGCCACATGAAGCTTAACGGCATGTTGGCGATCCACTCGATGGTGTAGGCGGCCTTGGAAACGTCTTGAAAGTTTCGTCGTCAGTTCGTGAATCGTGGCAATCTCTCGGAGACGGTCTTCCTGCTGTGAGACGCTGAGTGTCTGCACGCCAGTCAGAGTCGCCGTCGCGTCCATGAACTTATGAACGAGCGTTGCGGTCTCGGTATTGTACCGCAGGGTTCCCGATGGAATCTTTTCGGCTATCGATTTGGCATCGAGTGCCGTTTCGGTTTCGAGCACGATTTCCACATGTTCGTCGCGCCGGATCTTGAAGCTGAGGATTGGCGCATGCAAAGGGCCAGGGTCAGAGACCTTGAAACCGGCTTCGTTCAGCATCTCGGTGTTTTGATCCTTCCAGTCCCACACGGTTGTTGTCCTCGATCTAGTCGCTTAAATTATTACGATTCGCGGGCGCCGTCTTGTGATGGACCGGTTACGTTCTCAGGTCAGGCAGGGCATGCACCCGCCCCTGTTCCGCGTCCAGCAGCGATTGTCCGACTGGCCAAACTGCGTGATCGATCTGCAATGCTGCGGCACTTCGGTAGGATACCCAGTGCGACGAGACGCGACAGGCGATTACTCGCATGAGGCGATGCACGCCGCTCTCGACATCAATATCCCGAATTACGCCCGCGCCATTGTCGGTGCGGAGCAGATC
>JBARIB010001144.1:0-3566 GCA_049799535.1 Allostellaceae bacterium
CGGCGTCAGGCGCCGGGGCCCTCCATCACAATTTCGATGCGGCGGTTTTGCGCCCGGCCTTGCGGCGTGTCGTTCGGGGCGACGGGGTGCGTGTCGCCGAACCCCTTGGCCGAGATGATGTTGGGGTTGACGCCCTGCGAAGTCAGATAGGCGACGACATTGCCGGCGCGGCGCGAGGACAGATCAATGTTATTGGTGATGCCGGCCTGCTGCAGCGCGGGTCCGACCGGCTTGTTGTCGGTGTACCCGTAAACGACGACCTTGGCGTTCTGCAGACCCTGCAGACGCGGCACATATTGGTTGAGCGCCTGTTTGCCACTGGGACTGAGCTGATAGCCGCCCTCGGGGAACAGCATGTCGCCGGCGACGACCCATTTCTGCTCCTGCTGCATCTTGCCGATCTCGGCCTGCTGCGCCGCCGCTTGCGCCCGGGCCTGCTGCAATTCTGCTCCCTGCTTTTCGTAGGCGCTCTGCGACACGCAAGCGGCCAACATCAGCGCGGTGATCGGCACAACGCGCGCCGCGGCTGCCAAGTCTAATTTCATCACTCTGTCTCCAAATGGATCGATATCGACCGGGCGATACGCCCGGCCGCGAGGCTAGAGCGCCGAATTTTCCGCGACTATGCAGTTTTGGTAAAATTTACGGGCTGTTGAATCGTGTTTCTGAGGTGCGTCGGAGTGTGATTGAGGGGGTTCGCCCTTCATCGGTTATTCCGTTTAACGTCGGCCGAGAACCGCGCCTACAGGGGCTCGCGACAAACCCGCCTCCGGCGCCGGCGGGTTGTCGATCACCAGCGTGCGCGTCGGGAACGCAAAATCGATCCCCAATTGGTTGGCGAGATCCATGATTTGCAGCAGGATCTCCTCGCGCGCTTCCAGCTCCGCTGAATAGTCTGTCGTTTCGATATGGAAATAAACCAAAATGTTCAGACTGCTTTCGCCGAAATCGTTGAAACGGACGTTGAAGTTTGTTTTGTTTGTCAGCGGATGATCGGCAATCAGCTGTTTGATGCCGGCGACCAGTTCTTCGAGCTTCTCCCGGTGGGTGTCGTAGGTGACCTGAATCAAAAAGCGCTGGCGCCGCATCTTGCGAAGGCTGAGGTTTTCGACTGTCGCATTGACGACGGTGTTGTTCGGGATCGAGATCAGCGAGTTGTCCGGCGTACGGATCCGCGTGCTGCGAAAGCCGACATCCTCGACGGTGCCTTCGCTGCCGGACGCTCTAATGTAATGGCCGACGCGAAACGGCTTCTCGATCATGATCAGCATCGAGCCGAGGAGGTTGGCGAGGCTGTCGCGAGCCGCCAGCGCCACGGCCAAGCCGCCGACGCCGAGCCCGGCGAGCACCGAATAGGTCGGGAACCCCAAGTCCCAAGACCCTTGGATCAGTAGCCCGACGGCAATCGCGATGCCGGCGAAACGCAAGCCGAGCCTGATCAGCTGGCTGTCCAAGCTGCCGGTTCGCAGATGCTCCGAAGCAATGATGGCTTCAGCGAGAAGACTCGCCGCGATAATGGAAAACCAGGCCGCGCTCAGGTAAAGCGCGCCGGTCTGGATAAAGGTGATGACGACGCGCGGTGTTCCGCCGATCCGAAAGATCGTGCAAAGCAAGGGCACCGGAACTGCTGATACCAAGATGATGGCCAGCGGGGTCAGAACCGTAGGCCATTTCGGGCCGGTCTCATCGGGCGTATTGGCCGCGAGACGCCGGCCCAGGCGAACCACGCCGTAAACAAAGGCGATGCAGATGACGAGTCCGACGACAAAACCAATCCATTGCCATGATGCGACGCCTGCGATCCGCGTCTTGGTCCAAGGCGGAAGATTCAGCATCCAGCGGGGCGGGATTACGACCTCCAATCCGGCCGGCGAACTTGAAAAGGCTTCGTAAATGGTGCCTGCGCCGCCCGAACTCATTTGGCGATAGACCTCGCTCAGCTCGGCTGCCGGGCCTGGTTTGTAGTGTAGTTTGCGGACGCGCTGGTAGAATTGGGGCAGTCGATCCACGGTTTCGGCAGCGACAAGATATTCTCCCGAACGTGGCCCGTTCTCGACGAGGGCTATGTCGATCTCCGTTCCCGGCAGACGCCAGCGCTTGGATGAAGCGCGAGACATCGCATCCTGATCTGGAATGCTCTCAAAGGCGGGGACGTCGATCCGGTCGAGGATCTCTTTCAATTGGATGATCCGCTCGGGCGCGACGGTATCCCGGAGTATCGGAGGGATGTCGGAAAGGTCAAGAACTCTGGTCGCCTTTACTGCCGTGGAAAGCGCCTCGAACTGTTTTTTTCGTTCGGCAGGCGTCAAATATAATCTCCCCGACGCCGCGTAATCCTGCATAACATCCCTGAAACCGCGATAGACCTCGTCCATCGACCCGACGAAGCTTTGCATCGTCGCTCTCGGGCTGGAAGTATCTACCGGACGAAGCGGATTGACTTCGGCCGCGTTCGCTACGTCCGAGAAAACAAAAATCAACTCGATCAGAAGAACTATGGAAAGATAGCTGCTATGACGTGCGAAAGGTGTCATCGGAGATCCCCCCTTGACTTCATGCGTCAATGATCCGTTACGTTACGGCCTGTGGCTGCATGCCGTCTCAAAGCAGGCGTCATAAGTGCTTTCCAAATCATCCTGAACGCAGTTTTGGTAAAATTACACCTCGGCCAGTCGTATGACCGAGGTGCGCTGCAAGGTTGCTGACGGGAGCTCCCCAAAAGCCGCGGCATAGACCCCGGCGAACCGCCCTAGTTCGGTGAAGCCGCAGCGCCGGGCAATTTCCGCGACATTTGTTCGCATTGGGTCGGCCCCGCACAGAGCGGCGCGCACCTTTTTCAGACGCCGCAGCAGTAAATACCGGCTGGGACTCATACCGAGGAATTCAGCGCAGCACGAGCGCAAAGTTCGGTCCGTTACGCCGACCAACCAGCAAAGCTCTGGCATATGCAGTGGCCTGCCAAGGTGTTCGGCAAATACCTCCTCGAGCTGCACCATGATCCTGGAATGATGACGCTTGGCAGCGCCGTCCGTCCGGATCTTACCCGCAGCGAGACACGTGACCAGAGCATGGATCAAACCCTGTTCGATGGCGCGCGCGACCTCCGGATGGGCCAAGATTTTGGGCTTGGTCTCGGCGAGGCGGCAGGCTTGCGCATGAAGCCGCGCCAGTCGAGACGCATCGCGCGATGGGGGGCGCAATACGCCCCCTGCCGGCGGCAGCGCCAGCGGTTTTCCCGAGAGAGCCCGGCCATAATTCTCGAGCTGCTGCGGATCCAGCGCGATGAAATTCGAGATGGCGGGGCCCGACGTTGCCTGGTGTAGCCGTTCGCCAAGGCTGTGCAGCATAATTTCCCCGGCCTGCAACTGCGTGCCCCGGTATACGGGCGAAGGTCCGGGCCCGGTCGCAAAGCTGATAAAGACGAGCCGCGGCGCAAGCGACAGATAGGCTATTCGCGGGAGGTCCTCCTCACAGCGCGCCAGCTGAACATGATGCAAATCGGCCCAGGTGAGGCGGCCCCGATATTGGCCGAGGGGTGTAATAACGGTGTCGATGAGCGCCTGACG
>JBARIB010001145.1:0-1969 GCA_049799535.1 Allostellaceae bacterium
CGCAAGTTCCGGCTGCACGATCGCCGCACCCAATGCCGGCGGTCGCCCATTGGTAAGAAACAGAGCGGCAGCGGCCGGACCCAATGCCGGCGGTCGCCCATTGGTAAGAAACAGAGCGGCAGCGGCCGGATCGACCAGTAAGGTCGGGCGGTATTCCTCCGCGAAGTGACAATAGGCGCGGGTGGCGCCAAACCCATCGCGGGCATAACCGATCGCTTCGTCGAACAGGTCCCGCCACGGCAGCCGGCCAAAACGCCGATGCATGCGGTCGAGCGCCGAAAGCATTCCCGGCACCGACACGGATAACGGGCCGGTACGGGGTATGCCGCCCGCATAACGCTCCGGGGTCGCTGTCGCCGGCGCCGGGCCGGTGCCGTTAAAGACGATCGCGCGGCCGGTCGCGGCGTCGAACACCTGGTAAAAGGCGTCGCCACCGAGCCCCGACATCATCGGCTCGACCACCGAAAGGACGATCCCGGTTGCGACCGCGGCGTCGACCGCGTTGCCACCGGCGCGCAACGCCAGTAGGCCGGCTTGCGCCGCGAGCGGATGATTGGCCGCGACCGCACCGCGGCGTCCAATAATCAGCGGCCGATAGGCTCGCGTTTCGACACCCACATCAGTTCTCCGAAATTGCCTACTCGCGGCATAATATCGGAGAAACGATCGGGAGCGAGGATGGCTGAGAATTCCGCAGAAGTTCGACGCCGCGCTGCGCGTCGGGCGGCGCTGGCCGCGCTGTTGCTGTTGCTCGCGGGGTGCGCCGCGAGTAACGACCAAGCCGATTCCGAGCATAACCGGAATGGCGGGTTTTACGGCGGCGTAACCGGGGGCGGCCCCAATCTGCCATGAGAGTCGTCAGAACGAGTTGCGGGGTCATCGTTAGTGACGACCATCACCTTCTGTTAGGTCATGCGACCCGTTCGCCACGCTGGGATATTCCGAAAGGCGAAGCCGATCCGGGGGAAGACTTCGCCGCCGCCGCAGCCCGGGAATTGCGTGAAGAGACCGGCCTTTTGGTGGCGGTGAATGTGCTGACCCCGCTCGGGGTCCACGCCTATCTACGCGGCAAGGATTTGGCGCTTTTCGCGTGGACGCCCCCTTCCCTGCCCGACCCGCAGTCTCTCGTCTGCGCTTCGACCTTTACCCTACCCAATGGGACCGTTTTGCCCGAATTCGACCGCTTTGCGCTGTTCTCGTGGGACGAGGCATTGGGCCGGGTCGGCAAGAATATGGCGCGGGTTCTGACCGAGATCGGCTCCGAAAAGCTATTGCGGGCTTCGAAATGATGCGGCCCTCGTGCTAAGGTGTTCCAACTCAAACGCGAGGAGGTCGCCGATGCCCAAGCTGCGTCACATCGCCATTGCCGCCGAAAACCCGGAAGCGATGGCCGAATTCTACAAGAAAGCCTTTGATTTCGTCGAAGTCGGACGGCCCAACGGCGTTCTCGCCGATGGTGTGTTCTTGAGCGACGGCACACTCAATATGGCGATCCTCAAGTTCAAAACCGACCAGCTTGGCAAGGGCATGGATTTTCGCGGCATCCATCATTTCGGGGTGCTGGTCGAAGATGTCGAAGAATTCTCGAAGAAACTCGAAAGCCTCGGGGCCCAACATTACATCGACCAGGGCCAGGGCGGTCATCAGGCCGGCTATTTCGAAAAGAAATTCTACGGCCCGGAACGGGTTTTGTTCGATATCGCCGAGCACGGCTGGGCTGGGGCCGAACCGTTGCCTGAGCCGATAAAGCAAGCAGCCGAATAGCAAACAGAGTTCAGACCTTAGGAGAGTTCGATGGCCAAACTGCGCCACATCGCCATTGCCGCGAAAGACCCCGACGCGATGGCGGATTTCTATGTCAAGGCATTTGACTTCAAAATCGTGCGCTCAAACGACGGTCCGCTGGCTTATGGCCATCATCTAAGTGACGGCACGATCGATCTGGCGATCCTGCGGTTCAAGAGCGATC